>JBEKVP010000161.1:0-6054 GCA_049513935.1 Steroidobacteraceae bacterium | reverse complement strand
GCGGAGATCGTGAATGCCGTCAATCGCAGCAAGGTCGGGCGCAAGATGCTGGATGCCGCGCTCGGCGTGCATCCCGAAGCGCCGCTTCCCGAATTCCATTCGAAGACCCTGCGCAGCCGCCTCCGCAAGCGCTCCGCGCCGCCGGCCCCCGCGGCGCAGGCGGCGGCCAACACCCGCGGCAAGGTCGCACTCTTCGCCACCTGTTACGTGAACCGCAACGAGCCCGAGATCGGTCTCGATCTCGCCGCCATTTTCGAGCACAACGGCATCGAGGTCGCTCTGCCCGAGCGCGAGCATTGTTGCGGCATGCCCAAGTTCGAGCTCGGCGACTTGAAGGCGGTCGCGGAGCTCAAGGCGAAGAACGTGCCGAACCTGATCGCGATGATCGACAAGGGCTACGACATCGTCGCGCCGATTCCCTCGTGCGTACTGATGTTCAAGCAGGAATTGCCGTTGATGTTTCCGGACGATGCCGACGTCGCCAAGGTCAAACGGCATATCTTCGATCCGTTCGAGTACCTCGCGATCCGCCACAAGGCGGGCTTGATGCGTACCGATTTCTCGCGGCCGCTCGGCAAAATCTCCTATCACGTCCCCTGCCACCTGCGGGTACAGAACCTCGGCCTCAAGACCCGCGACATCCTGCAGCTCGTGCCGGGCACCACGGTGGAACCGATCGAACGCTGCTCGGGCCACGACGGAACGTACGGCGTGAAGCGGGAATTTCGCGAGACCTCGATGAAGATCGGCAAGCCGGTCATGCAGCGGGTCGAGGCGAGCGGCGGGGATTTCTACGCCAGCGATTGTCCGATGGCGGGCCGGCAGATCGAAAGCGGATTGAGCGACGAGCGGCCGCCCACGCATCCCCTGACGCTGCTCAAAATGGCATATGGGCTTTGAGAGGAGCGGATTTCCGCCGAAGGTTACGCGAATGCAGAAACTGGCACGCCGGGACCTCATGACGCTGGAGCAGTACTCGATCGAGCGGCCGCGGCTGCGCAACGAGGTCATTGCTCACAAGCAGCGCCGCAACGTTCAGGTCGGACCCAACATGACCTGGTGCTTCGAGGACCGCACGACGATCCGTTATCAAGTGCTCGAGATGCTGCGCGTCGAGCGCATTTTCGAAAGCGACGGGATCCAGGACGAGTTGGACGCCTACAATCCGTTGATCCCGAGCGGCAGCGACTGGAAGGTCACCTTGCTGCTCGAATTCCCCGATCCCGAGGTGCGGCACGCCGCGCTTGCCAAGCTGATCGGCGTCGAGGATCGATGCTGGGTACGCGCGAGCGAGATGGAGCGGGTGTTCGCGATCGCCGATGAGGACATCGAGCGCGAGAACGACGACAAGACCTCCGCCGTGCATTTTCTGCGGTTCGAGCTCACGCCCTCGATGATCCAGGCCGTGAAGAGCGGCGCCTCGGTCAGCATCGGCGTCGACCACGATAACTATCGGCACTCGCTCTCCCCGCTGCCGGCCGCGGTTCGCGACGCCTTGAGTCTCGATCTCGATTAGAGCGGGCGCCCGTGCGTCTGCCAAAGCCCTTTTATAGACTGCCCCTGCGCTTTGACGTCGATCGCTTGCGCGCCGAGGTCGCCGCCCTGCCGCCGGAGGCCTGGTCGGCCCACCCGAACGGCGATGCCGGCAATTACGCGGTCCGACTGATCAGCGTCGACGGTGGCGACAACGAAGAGGTCAACGGCGTGATGCGCATGACCGCGCATCTCGAGCGATCGCCGTATCTGCGCCAAGTGCTGGCGAGTTTTGGGGTGGTGTGGAGCCGCTCGCGGCTCCTGCGCCTCGCGCCGGGCGCAAATGTCCCGACGCATGCCGACATTCATCACCACTGGTTCTATCGCGTACGACTGCACATCCCGATCCTGACGCGCCCGCAGGTGCGCTTCACCTGCGACGGTGAGCGCGTGCACATGGCGGCCGGCGAGGCCTGGCTATTCGACAACTGGCGTCTGCACCAGGTCGAGAACCCCACGGACGCCGAGCGCATACACCTCGTGGGCGATACCTCGGGCAGCGCCGCGTTCTGGGAATTGGCGGCACAAGGCGACAAAGCCGGCGTGCAAATCCGACAGCACACCTACGATCCCTCGCGGTCCGCCACGCCGCTCACCGAACGCGCGCTGCCGCGGCCGGTGATGCCGCCCGCAGAAGTGGATTTGTTGATCGTCGACTTGCGTTCCGAATTGGCGCTGGAGATCGATTCGCCCGATCAGCGGCCGGGTCTGTCACGCTACCATGCCCTGCTCCTCGGGTTCGGGCGCGATTGGCGACAGCTCTATACGCTGCACGGCGAAGACCCGGAGGGTTGGCCGGAATTCGCGCGACTTCGCGACAGCGTGCGCGAGCAGTCGCGCCTGCTGGCGCCGGGTTTGATGGCGCGTGCCAACCGTGTGGCGGCACACCGGGTGCTGGAGGCGCGCATATTGCGCGCCTGCCTGTCGGCGCCCGCGGATCAGCGCTAGTCGCCCCGCCCTATTCCAGGAGCGTATGCTGCCGCCTCGAGGGCGAGCCTGCGCACCGCCGGATGAATAGGGAGTTTTCTTAGAATGTCGAACGATAAATCGATTCGGCGCGAAGTCGGCGCCATCGCGCTCATGTTCACCGGACTGGGCTCGATCATCGGATCGGGCTGGCTGTTCGGGGCCTGGCGCGCCGCTCAGCTGGCCGGCCCGGGCGCCGTCTACGCGTGGATCATCGGCGCCGTGATCATCACGTTCGTCGCCATCACCTACGCCGAGCTGGGCGCCATGTTTCCCGAATCCGGCGGCGCCGTGCGCTACGGGCACTACTCGCACGGCTCGCTGGTGGGCTTCGTCGCCGGATGGGCCGCCTGGATCGCCATCGCCTCGGTGATCCCGGTGGAGGCGGAGGCCTCGGTGCAATACATGAGCTCCTGGCCCTGGGGCTGGGCGCAGCGGCTCTACGTGCACGCCGCCCACGGCCGCGGCGAGCTCTCCGTGCCGGGCCTGTCGATATGCGCCTTTTTGGTGGTGCTGTATTTTCTCGTCAACTTCTGGAGCGTGAAGGTGTTCGCCGGCACCAACAGCGCCATCACGTTCTTCAAGCTGATCGTTCCCGCCGCGACCGCGGTGGCGCTGATGTTGAGTGGGTTTCACGCCGAGAATTTTCGCGTGGGCATCCACGGCGGCGAGCACGTGGGCGACGTCGCGGCGATTCTCACTGCGGTCGCGACCAGCGGCATCGTGTTCAGCTACAACGGTTTTCAGAGCCCGGTCAATCTGGCCGGAGAGGCGCGCCATCCCGGGCACAGCATACCGATCGCGATCTTCGGTTCCCTGGCGCTCTCCACCGTCGTCTACCTCATGCTCCAGGTCGCGTTCCTGGGAGCCGTCGCGCCGGATCATCTGCACGAGGGTTGGTCGGCGCTCGAGTACAGCTCGCCGTTCGCGCAGCTCGCGCTCGCGCTCAACTTGAACTGGCTCGCGCTGCTGCTTTACGCCGACGCATTCGTGAGCCCGAGCGGCACCGGCATCACCTACACCGCAACCACCGCGCGGATGATCTACGGCATGGAGCGCAGCGGCTCAATCCCTCGGGTGTTCGGACGGGTGCATGACCGGTTCGGCATACCGCGACCCGCGATGTGGTTCAATCTGCTGGTGGCGTTTGCGTTCCTGTTTTTCTTTCGCGGCTGGGACAGGCTGGCCGCGGTCATCTCCGTGGCCACCATCATCACGTATCTGGTGGCGCCGGTGAGCGTGAGCGTGCTGCGGCGGACGGCGCCCGACCTGCATCGTCCGCTGCGGATTCCGGGGCTAAACGTGCTTGCGCCAACCGCGTTCGTGCTTGCGACGCTCATGCTCTACTGGGCGCGCTGGCCCCACACCGGCCAGATCATGCTGCTCTTGATATTGCCCATGCCGGTCTACCTCTATTATCAGGCGAAGAGCGGTTGGGCGGATTTCGCCCGCCATCTGAAGGGCGCGTACTGGCTGATCGCCTATCTCGCCGCCGTGGTCGCGCTCTCCTGGGCCGGCAGCAAGCAATTCGAGGGACAGGGCTACATCGGCTATGGATGGGATCAGCTGTCCGTCGCCGTGGTCGCGCTCGCCTTTTTCTACTGGGGAGTGCACAGCGGCTGGCGAACCCCGGCGCTCGCGGGCATCCAAAAGCCGGAGTAGCTCATCGGGGATCCTCCGTTGCATGTGCTCTTGCCGACGCTCGGCAGCTCGGGAGACGTGCACCCGTTCATCGCGCTAGGGACGGCGCTGCGCGCGCGCGGGCATCGGGTGACGATTCTTACCAATCCCTATTTTCAAGACCTGATCGAGGCGCAGGGACTGAAGTTTCTGCCGGTGGGACGGATCGAGGATGTCGGCAGCGCCATTGCCGATCCGGATCTTTGGCACGCGCGCCGGGGTTTCGAGGTCGTCGCGCGCCGGGTGATCCTCCCCAGCATCACCGAGGTTTATCGTCTGCTCGAGTCACACGCTGATTCGGACACGGTGATCGCGGCGTCGAGCATTTCGCTCGGCGCACGCATCGCGCAAGAGAAGCTCGGGATCCCGGCGGCGAGCGTCCACCTGCAGCCCATCGTCATCAGGAGCCTGGTCGAGCAAGGCATGTTCGGGAACGTGCGAATCTCGAAATCGCAGCCCCGGTGGTTCAAGCGCGCCTTCTTCCGGCTGATCGACTGGGCCGCGATCGACCGGGTGATCAAGCGGCCGCTCAACGAGTTCCGCGCATCGCTCGGGCTCGCTTCGGTCGATCGAGTGCTCGATCGATGGCTGCACTCGCCGCAATGCGTGATCGCGTTCTTCCCGGAGTGGTTCGCACCGCCGCAGCCCGACTGGCCGCCCAACACGCATCAAGTGGGGTTCCCTCTATGGGACGGCGGCGGCGCTGTCGCCGCCGAGCCCGAGCTGCGAGAGTTCCTGCAGGGCGGCCCGCGGCCGGTGGTCTTCACGCCGGGATCCGCGGCCTCGACGATGCATCGGTATTTCAGCGAATCCGTCGAGGCCGTGAGGCGGCTCGGGCTCCGCGCGTTGCTGGTGACGAATTTCCCGGAGCAGTTGCCGCGCGACTTCCCGAGCGGGGTGAGAATATCCGGCTACCTTCCCTTCAGCGAGGTGCTGCCGCACGCCGCACTCGTGGTGTACCACGGCGGGATCGGCACCCTCGCGCAAACCATCAAGGCCGGCGCCCCGCACCTCGTCGTGCCGAACGCGCACGACCAGTTCGACAATGGCTGGCGCATCGGACAACTCGGCCTCGGCCGCTCCATTCCGCAAACACGCTATGACGCCGCGCGAGCCGCGCGCGAGATCGATGCGATCCTGCACGACGCACGCATGCATGAGCGATGCCGCGACTCGGCCGCGCGGATCGATTCGTCCGCCGCGCTGGCGCGCGCCTGCGAGCTGATCGAGAGCCTGCGCGCCCGCCGGGTGCAAAAACTGTGATCGACTCCCCGGCTGCGCGGTCATCCGACGCGGCGCCCGCGCGTTGCATTGAGTAACCTTGAGTTGCTGGATGGGGTGGGAGCTCGGCATGAATCGCTTGTTACGCGGCGGAATTGTGGGCGCTTTTGCGATGCTGGCAGCCCTCGCCGCAGCTGCGGCGACGCACCACGATCCGCTGGGCTCCGTGCAGGTACTGCGCGAAGGCGGCTGCGGCGGAATAGTGCCGGCCGCGCCGGCTCTGCAGCCGAACGCCCTGCTCGACCGGGCGGCGCAGCAGTGGGCGGCCGGACGACCCTTAAGCGAGGCCACTCTGCACAGCGGCTATTTGGCGGAAAGCGCGTCCGGGTTGCACACCACCGGACCCGAGTCCGGCATCGTGCAACAGCTGCGCCGAACGAGCTGCGTGACGGTCACCAACCGCAGCTTCCGCGACATCGGAATCTACCGCCGCGGCGCCGATACTTGGTTCGTGCTCGCCTCGAGATACGCCGTCCCCTCGAGCACGCAAGCGCCGGCGCTCGCAGCCCGCGCGCTCGAGCTCGTCAACGCGGCGCGCGCCCGCGGCGCCCGCTGCGGCGAGCGCTCGTTCGCTCCGGCGCCTCCCGTGACGCT
>JBEKVP010000160.1:0-6065 GCA_049513935.1 Steroidobacteraceae bacterium | reverse complement strand
ACCGCCGCAGTTTCCGCGGCCGAAACCGAGGACGCGCTTTGGTACAAAGACGCCGTCATCTATCAGCTGAACGTGAAGTCGTTCCTGGATTCGAACGACGACGGCATCGGCGACTTCCCCGGCCTCACCTCGAAGCTCGGCTATATCCGGGACCTCGGCGTCAACACCATCTGGCTGATGCCGTTCTATCCGTCGCCGCTCAAGGACGACGGCTACGATATCGCCGACTACGAGAGCATCCATCCCCAGTACGGGACGCTCGACGATTTCCGCGCGATGCTGCGCGAGGCGCACCGCCTAGGTCTCAAGGTGGTGACCGAGCTCGTGATCAACCATACCTCCGATCAGCATCCCTGGTTCCAGGCCGCGCGCCGCGCGCCGCCCGGTTCTCCTGAGCGGGATTTTTACGTGTGGAGCGATACGGATCAGAAATACCTGGGCACCCGCATCATCTTTCTCGATACCGAGAGCTCGAACTGGGCCTTCGACCCCGTCGCCAAGCAGTACTACTGGCACCGTTTCTTCAGCCACCAGCCGGATCTCAACTTCGACAATCCGCAGGTGATGAGCGCCGTGCTCAGGATCATGCGCTTCTGGCTCGACATGGGCGTCGACGGCTTTCGGCTCGACGCGATCCCCTACCTGGTCGAGCGCGAAGGCACCCACAACGAGAATCTGCCCGAGACCCACGAAGTCATCAAGAAGCTGCGCGCGGCGATCGACACGCACTACAAGAATCGCTTCCTGCTGGCGGAGGCGAATCAATGGCCGGAAGACGTGCGCGAGTACTTCGGCGATGGCGACGAGTGCCATATGGCGTATCACTTCCCGTTGATGCCGCGCATCTACATGTCGATCGCCCAGGAGGACCGCTACCCCATCACGGAGATCATGGGGCAGACGCCCGACATTCCCGACAGCTGCCAGTGGGCGATCTTCCTGCGCAACCACGATGAGCTCACGCTCGAGATGGTGACCAGCAAGGAACGCGACTACATGTACTCGACCTATGCCGCGGACGTGCGGGCGCGCATCAATCTCGGCATCCGCCGGCGCCTCTCGCCGCTCATGGAGAACGACCGCGACCGCATCAAGCTCATGAACAGCCTGCTCCTGTCGATGCCGGGCTCGCCGATCCTCTACTACGGCGATGAGATCGGCATGGGTGACAACGTGTTCATCGGCGACCGCAACGGCGTGCGCACGCCGATGCAATGGAGCCCGGATCGCAACGCGGGCTTCTCGCGCGCCGATCCGCAGCGGGTTTATCTGCCTCCGATCATGGACCCGATCTACGGCTACGCGTCCGTCAACGTCGAGGCGCAGGGACGGGACCCGAGCTCGCTTCTGAGCTGGACCAAGCGCATGCTCGCCGTGCGCAAGACCAGCCGTGCGTTCGGGCGCGGCACGCGCCGGTTCCTCCGGCCGGGCAACCGCAAGATTCTCGCGTACCTGCGCGAATACGGCGGGGACTCGATTCTTTGCGTCGCGAATCTGTCCCGCTCGGCGCAGCCCGTCGAGCTGAGCCTCTCGGAATTCAAGGGCCGCGTGCCCGTCGAGATGCTCGGGCGCACGACGTTTCCGCCGATCGGCGATCTGCCGTATCTGCTGACGCTCTCGGCCTACGGCTTCTACTGGTTCAGATTGACGACCGACGCGGAGGCGCCATCCTGGCACGAGCAGATCACGGCCGTGGACGAGCGTCCCGTGCTGGTGCTGTTCGACGGATGGAGCAGCCTGTTCCGCGATCGGGTCGTACCGTGGCGGATCGGCATGGCCGAGAAGACGCGCACCCAGTTCGAAACCGATGCGCTGCCGCGCTTCATCGAGACGCAGCGCTGGTATGCGGCCAAGAGCACGCCCATCGAGCGCGCGCGCATCATCGACCACGTGCTCTGGCAGGAGGGCAGGATCAGCTGGGTGGTGGCGCTGCTCGAGGTGGCGGCCGGCACGGAGGTCGGCTGTTATTTCATGCCGCTCGCTCTCGCCTGGGAAGAGCGCGACGAGGAGCGCCTGCGTAATTTGTCGACCGCCGCCGTCGCCAAGGTCCGCCAGCAGGCGAGCGTCGGCGTCATGGGCGATGCGTTCGCCGACGAGGCTTTTTGCCGCGCGCTCGTCAAGGCGATGGCGGAGCGGCGGGAGATCGCGACCGCACAGGGCAAGCTGCAATTCAGGCCAACCGCGGCATTCAGCCGGCTGGCGGGAAGCGACGTCGAATCCCTCCCCGTCGCCCGTCCGCAGGGCTCGAGCTCGAACACCGTGGTGGTGATGGGCGACCGGCTGATCTTGAAAGGCTACCGCCGATTGCGCGCCGGAACGAGCCCCGAGCTCGAGATGGCTCTATACCTCACCGACGTCGTGCATTACGCCAACTGCGCGCCGCTCGCGGGCGCACTCGAGTACCGCGACAAGGACGGCGAGCCGCGGCTGCTCGCGCTGCTGCAGGCCTACGTCGCGAATCAAGGCGACGGCTGGAGCTACTCTCTCGAGTACCTGCGCCGCCATCTCGGGGAGCAACTTACCGCGCCCGCGGGTGACGCGCTGCCGGCCGTCCATGAGGCCTATCTTGCGCTCATTCGGGTGCTGGGGGTCCGCACCGCGGAGCTGCATCGCGCGCTCGCGACCCGCACGAAGAACGCGGCGTTCGCCCCCGAGCCGCTCACGCGCGCCGATCTCGACGGATGCCGCCAGCGTGCGGCCGAGGAGGCGAAGTCCACGCTCGCACTCCTCAAGGCTCACTTGAGCGAGCTGGGCGCGCGGGAGCGCGAGCAGGCCAACGCCATTCTGGCCGGGGCGGATCGCTTGCTGAAACGCATCGACGCCTACGTATCGGAAGAGCCGAAGGGCACGAAGATCCGCATCCATGGCGACTATCACCTGGGACAGGTGCTGCTGACCCGGAACGATTTCGTCATCATCGACTTCGAAGGCGAGCCCGGGCACAGCCTCGAGGAGCGGTGTGCGAAGCAATCGCCGCTGCGCGATGTGGCAGGCATGCTGCGCTCCTTCAGCTACGTGCGGCACAGCGCGCAGAGGAGCGTCGCGCACGACGAGGCCGGCTACGCGAGGCTGGCTCCCTTGGCGAGATCCTGGGAAGCGGCAGTGCGCAGCGCCTTTCTCTCGGCTTATGATGCGGCGGCGCGCGGGGTGTCGCTTTACGGAGCGCTCACGCCGGGCAGCGGTCTTCTCGGCTTGTTCGAATTGGAAAAAGCTTTGTACGAGCTGCGCTATGAGCTCGGCAACCGTCCCGGCTGGGTGGGCATCCCCCTGCAAGGGATCCTCGAATCGGGCGCCATGTGAATCACCGGCCGCGGTGTCGCGGGCGGCTCGGAGGCCTCTATGCAGAGTCTTGATTTCTTGCGGGAAACCACCCGTCGCTTCCTCGATCAGGGGGCTGAGCTGTTGCCCAAGCTCGCTCTCGCGCTCGGCATCATTCTGGTCGGCTGGCTCGTCGCCAAGGCCGTCCGATTCGCGGTCGAGCGGGGCCTGCGCGCGGTCAATTTCAACGTACTGACCGAGCGTGCCGGGACCGACCATTTCCTGCAGCAAGGCGGCTTGCGCGGCGACACGACCACGCTGTTCGGCCTTTTCGCCTATTGGCTGGTGATCCTGGCGGCGCTCATCAGCGCGTTCGACAAGATCGGGCTCACCTACCTCACCGATCTCCTGCATCGCATCGTGTTGTACTCACCGAAAGTGCTGGTGGCGATGCTCATCGCCATTCTCGGATCCTACTTCGCACGCTTCGTCGGCGCCGCGGTCTCGACGTACTGCCTCGAAGGGCGCATTCCCGACGCAGACCTTCTCGGCAAGATTGCGCAGTATCTCATCATGGCGTTCGTCGTCATGATCGCGCTCAGCCAGGTCGAGGTCGGGGGAGACATCGTGCAGCGCACTTTTCTCGTCATACTCGGCGGCGTCGTGCTCGCCCTGGCCTTGGCATTCGGCATCGGCGGCAAGGATTGGGCGGCCGCGCTGCTGGAGCGCTGGTGGCCGCGGCAACGCGATAAAGACGAACGTTGAGCCCGCGGGGCGGTGGACGAAGCTCTGATGCCGCGCGCTTCGCCCACCGGATGCCTTTCGGCGCCGAGCTCCTGCCGAACGGCGGCACCCGATTTCGATTGTGGGCGCCGAGCGCGCCGCGCGTCGAACTCAAGCTTAAGGGCGCCCGCGAAGCCGGTGTCGGCGCGAGCTCGAGCCCGAGCCTGTACCCGCTGCGAGCTGCGCCGGACGGCTGGCACGAGGCCGTGGTGCGCGAGGCACACGCCGGCGCGCGCTACCAATTCCTGATCCACTCGCGTAACGGCGAACAAACTCCGGTTCCCGATCCTGCATCGCGCAGCAATCCCGAGGGCGTGCACGGACCGAGCGCGGTGGTCGATCCGCATTCCTATGCATGGCGCGAATCCTCCTGGCGCGGCCTGCCGTGGGAGGCAGCCATCATCTACGAGCTGCACGTCGGCACCTTCAGCCGCCGCGGAACCTTCGCCGCGGCGGCCAGAGCGTTGCCCGAGCTCGCGGCGCTCGGCGTCACCGCCCTGCAGTTGATGCCGCTGGCGGCGTTCCCCGGCGCACGCAATTGGGGCTATGACGGCGTGCTGGCGTTCGCTCCGGCGGCCTGCTACGGCACGCCGGACGAATTGAAAGCCTTCATCGACGCAGCGCATTCACACGGGCTCATGGTGCTGCTCGACGTCGTCTACAACCACTTCGGCCCGGACGGAAACTACCTGCACGTCTATTGTCCGGAGTTCTTCAACGCCGCGCATCGCACTCCGTGGGGCGCCGCGATCAACTTCGACGGCGAATCGAGCCGCCCGGTGCGCGACTTCTTCGTGCACAACGCGCTCTACTGGTTGGAGGAGTACCGCTTCGACGGCTTGCGCTTGGATGCGGTTCACGCGATTCGAGACGCGACCAAGCCCGACATCGTGTGCGAGATTGTGCGTGCCGTGCACCAAGGTCCCGGGAGCGAGCGCCACGTGCACATCGCGCTCGAGAACAACCGGAACGAGTCGCGTTACCTCGAGCGCGACGCCCTGGGCCGGCCCAGCTGCGCGACCGCCCAATGGGACGACGACGTGCATCACGCGCTCCATGCCGTGATCACGGGGGAGGCCGACGGCTATTACGCGGATTACGCCGCAACCCCGCTCCGGCACCTGGGCCGCGCGCTGACCGAAGGTTTCGCCTACCAGGGCGAGCACTCCGCGTTTCGCGACCGGGCACGCGGCGAGCCGAGCAAGCACCTGCCGCCCTCCGCGTTCGTTGGATTTCTGCAGAATCACGATATGGTCGGGAATCGGGCCTTCGGCGATCGTATCCAGAGTATCGCGGACGGGCGGCTGCTCACCGCCGCGTATGTCTGCCTGCTGCTCACACCGCAAGTGCCGATGCTGTTCATGGGCGAGGAATTCGCCGCCTCCACACCCTTTCTGTTCTTTTGCGACTTCGGCCCGGAATTGGGGCGGGCGGTGGCAGAGGGGCGGCGCCGCGAGTTCAAGCGCTTCGCGGCATTTGCCGGCGACGCCGCGCTCGCCGCGATTCCCGATCCGAGCGCCGCGCAGACATTCGAGGCGTCGAAGCTGCGCTGGGAGGAGCGCGCGGAGGGATCCCACCGGGAACACCTGGCGCTGGTGCGTGAGCTGCTCGCCCTGCGCCGTCGCTGGCTCGCGCCGCAGCTCGAGCACATCGGCCACGGAACGTTCCGAATCGAGGGCCCGTTGTTGCAGCTGGAATGGGAGTTGAGCGGCGGCGCACGCTGGCGAATCCTCGCGCATTTCGGACGCGATTCCGCCGTCGCGAGCGCATCGCCGCCGGGTGAGATCGTGTTCGCCTCCGGGGTACATGAAGACGCCGCCGCATCGATCCGCCTCGGCGCGGGCGCGGTCCTCGTCGCACACCTGACGAAGAACCCGACCGGATCGCTCGGTCCTCAGGAATTCCCGGGAAAATAGCCGCCGCGCGCGGCTCGAGCTTGTGGCCGCACGTGCGCCCCGCCGGGCGCACCAAAAAAAGGCCCCGGTCTCTCGCGAGCCCCGGGGCGACTTCTTTGTCTCTCGTTG
>JBEKVP010000159.1:0-6100 GCA_049513935.1 Steroidobacteraceae bacterium | reverse complement strand
CCCGCCCCATGAATTCGCGCAGGCGATCGGCGAACGCGGGGCCGCCCGGGGCGGCCGAGATGGCGATCGGCGCAGCGAGCGGCGTCAGATTCACCACGCTGCCCGCGCCGACGCCCAGCAGCACCTGCGAATCCCCCACCCGCACGAGGACGACGCGCTCGCGGGGACCGAGCGCGAGCTCCCCGAGCACCGCGAGGTCGCCGCGGCCCTTCGGCACGCCGACCCGCAGCCGCTTGAGCGCCCAGCTTAAGGCAAAGATCAGCGCGACGATCGCGATCAAGCTCAGGGTGAGCTGCGCGAGGCTGCCGGCCGAGAGCGGCGATGCGGGTTGCATCATCCCGCTCACTTGGCGTGTTCCATCCGCTCGCTCGCGCTCACGACCTCGGTGAGCCGGATCCCGAATTTCTCGTTCACCACGACCACTTCGCCGCGTGCGACACGCACGCCGTTCACCAGGACGTCGAGAGGCTCGCTCGCCAGGCGATCGAGCTCCACGATGGTTCCGGGCGCGAGCTGCAACAGCTCGCGTACCGACATGCGCGCGCGCCCGACCTCGAGCGCCAGGGTGACGGATACGTCGAGAATCAAATTGAGATTCATTTCTCCACCCGCGCCGGTCGCGGCGTTCGGTCCCAGATCGTTGAATTGAGCTCGCGCGACCGGGGCGGCCTTGGGATTGGGAGTGCTCATTGGTGACCTCCTGGAAGGATCTTGAGTGCGTTGCGGCCTTGCGAGACCCCGAAGCGGCCGCGGCGCAACGGTACGTCGCCCACCAGCAGGGACACGTCCTGCGGGGCATTGATGGGAATGATGTCGCCGGGCGTCAGGCGCACGAGCTCGCCCAGACTGATCTCGGCTTGCGCGAGGATCGCGCGAATTTCCAACTCCGCCTCTTGCAGCGCGGAGCCGAGCTCGGGCGCCCACGGCTCCTGCTTGGCCACGGGTCCCTTGGCGCCGTCGGAGGCGAGCGCCTCGCGCAGCGGGGCGAGCACGCTGTCGGGCAGCACCCAATCGATGCGGCCGGCGATCGATGCGAATTCGGCGCTGAATCTCACGACCGTCAGCGACTCCTGCGGGCCGCCCAGCGGCAGCAGCCGGGGATTCATCTCGTGCTTGACGAGCTCCATCTCGAGCGGAGAGACCGGCGTCCACGCGGCGGTGAAATCGGGGCCAAGACTGCGCAACACGAGCGCGAGAAACCGTTGCGTCGCGGGCGCGACCGCCGCTTGGGCGTCGACCGCACCGCTTCCGGAGCCCCCGAAGAATCCATCCATCAGCGCGAGCAGCAGGCCGGGATCGACGCAAACGAGCGCTTGTCCGGCGAGCGGTTTCAGGCGCACCACCGCGACGATTCCCGGCACCGGCAGCGAGGCCGTAAGGTCCGCAGGCTTCACCGAGTCGATCGATGTGAACTCGACGGCGGCCTCGCGGCTGACCAGTCCGGACAGCGTGAGGTTGGCACGCTCGGCAAAGGTCCTGCCGATGAGCTGGAGCATCGGCAGCTGGGTGCGATTGATGCGTTGCGCGCCGAAGTCGAACGGCCGCACGCCATCCGCGGCGCCTCGCTCCAGTAGCGCGGACACCTCTTCTTGAGAGATGTCGCTCGACGCGGCCGGCGCGTCCTCGGCAGCCTCCGCGGTCACTACTGCACCACGAAGCTGGTGAACAGCAGGTCGTCGACGTCGCCGCCGCCCTGCTTCTTCTGGACGTCGCGGACCTCGGCGAGCGCCTCCGCGCGCAGTTTCTCCTTGCCCTCGCGCGACATGAGCGATTGATAGTTCCGATTGCTCATGAGCAGCAGCAGGTTGTTGCGGATCAAGGGCAAGCTCCTCTGCAGGCTGTCGATCGTCTTCTGATCGTGCGCCATCACCTCCATCGTGATTTGCAGGAAGCGCACCACGGAGCCGTCCTCGAAATTGACCACGAGCGGGGGATCGATCGCGTAGTACAGGACGGATTTGGCCTCGCCCTCGCCGCCTCCCTTGCCGGGCGCAGGCACGGGAACCACGGCCGTGATGAGGCCGTCCTTGCCCATCTTGAAATCGGGGATTGGATGGAGCTTCGCATTCACGTATCCGCCGGCGATCACGGCGAGCAGCGACGTCACGAACGCAACGATCGCGATCGTCACCACGCCGGGACCGGACTTCGGCGGCGAAGGGATCGGGGAGGCTTCGTCGGCTTCGGCCATAAAATAAATCCTCGAAGCGGCGCGTATTGCCGCGAGAGGATCCGAGCAAGATCTATGCCAGTATCGCGCTAATGGCTTATATCCATGCCGGTCAATGGCTTAGGCCGAGACGCTCGATTCGGCACGCGCGCACTGCGCGGCCCGATCGCGGCGGCGGACGAGCGGCGCGTCGGTAAATTGACGCTTTGGAGGAACCACCGCCGGGTCGCCCGGCCGGCCTTCAGAACCTGAGCGACACCCGCAGGCCCGGCGCCGCATCGTCCAGGATCAGCCGCGCGCCGTGCAGCTTCGTGACCGCCGCGACCAGCGACAAGCCGAGCCCCGAGCCCGGGACCTTGCGCGCCTCGTCGAGCCGCACGCGCCGGCCGAGAACCAGCTCACGCTTGTCGGCCGGGATTCCCGGCCCGTCGTCCTCGACGATGACCTCGGGCGCGCCGCCCGGGGCCCTGAGCAGAACCCGGATGTGGCCTCCGTCGGGCGTGAACTTGATGGCGTTGTCGAGCAAGTTGGCAAGCGCCTGCGCCAGGAGCTGCCGGCTGCCCTGCACCTCCGCACCTGCGGCGACCGCACTCTCGAGCGTGATGCCGCGCTCCTCGCTCACGGGCGCATACAGCTCGACCATGCTCGCGACCAATTCGGACAGATCGACGGGCTCGCGCGCCACGGTGCCGGTCTCCGCGAGCGCGATGCGCAAGAGCGCATCGAGCGTCGAGCGCATGTGATCAACCTCGCCGCTCACACCCTCGAGCACGCGCCGCTCCGCGGAGCCGGGCTCGAGCTGGCTCATGGCGCCCTCCGCCGAGGCCTGCAGGCGGTTGAGCGGCGTGCGCAGATCGTGGGCGGCACTGTCGAGCACGGTGCGCATGCCGAGCGTCAGCTGCTCGATCCTATCGAGCATGGTGTTGATCTCGCGCGCCAAGGTGTTGATCTCATCGTCCGCGTCGCGCACCGGCAACCGCTGCGACAGGTCGCCGCGCATGATCTGGGTCGCCACCGCGGAGATCGCGCCCGCCTGCGCCAGAATGCGCCGTCCCATCCAAAAGCCGCCGCCCAATCCGAGCAGCAGGGTGAGCACGACCGCGGCGATCAAGCCGCGCATCATCAGGTTCTTGACGTCCTGTCGCTCCTGCACGTCGTGCCCGACCAGCATGTTGTAGCCGCCCGGAAGCTTGAACCGCCGAGCACGCATCTCGTGCTCGCGCGTCTCGTCACCGAACGGCACCGATACCTTGAATTGGATCCATTTCCCATCGTCGGTATCGGTCTTCGGCCAGGCGGGGACATTGCCCGCGACCGGGCGCAGCTGGGGATCGACCATGAGATACACGGCACCGCGTACGTCTTGATCCTGGGAACGCTGCTCGACGAGCTCGATGAAATCGCTGCGCGACAGGACCAGAACCTGCTCGCGCAATCCCTGCACCTCCGCGTCGATGAGGTTGTCGGTGCTGCGATCGACCACCCGTGATACCGCGAAATCCACCACGCCGAGAAGCAGCGCGGCGCCGCAGGCGAAAACGAGGGAATAGACGATGGCGATGCGGAACGGCGAGGTGTCGAGAACACCCAGGAACCGTTGATCGGGACTCACCACACGGCGCCGCCCGGCACCCACTACTCGTCTTCGCGCAGGCTGTAGCCCGCACCGCGTACCGTGTGCAGCAGCGGTTTGTCGAAGTCCTTGTCTATGGCCTGGCGCAGGCGGCTGATGTGCACGTCGATGACGTTGGTCTGCGGATCGAAATGATAGTCCCACACGCCTTCGAGCAGCATGGTGCGCGTCACGACCTGTCCGCTGTGGCGCATCATGAACTCGAGCAGCTGGAATTCGCGCGCCGTGAGCTCGATCTTCTTGCCGTTGCGCGTCACGCGTCGGGTCATGCGATCGAGCTCGAGATCGGCGAGTTTCAGCTTGGTGTTGCTCTCCGCGTTGCCGGAATCGCCGCGGCGGGCCAGCGCGTCGATGCGCGCGAGGAGCTCCGCGACGTGGTAGGGCTTGGTGAGATAGTCATCTCCCCCCGCCCGCAATCCCGTGATCCGATCGTCGACGTCGCCGAGCGCGCTCAGGATGAGGACCGGGAGCTTGCGGCCCGTCGCGCGCAGCGACTGCACCAGCGCGAGCCCGTCGAGCTTCGGCAGCATTCGATCCACGATGGCGAGATCGATGGCGATCGACGACGCCATGTGCAGCCCCTTAAGGCCGTCCGCGACGACATCCACGGTGTGGCCGACTTCCCGCAGCGCCTTCGCCAAATAATCGCGTGCGACTTCGTCATCTTCCACGATCAGAATGTGCATAGACTATATCTTACATGCTGCGGTACCTGAAAATCGCGTACGAGTATTTCGCGCTTTATTCGTCGCTGACGCTGCTCGGCCTCATCTGCCTGGCGTGGTCGGTGGTCGCGCTGCCCCTGTACGTCATATTGCCCCGCGGCCTCGGCACACGGGTGGGCCGATACGGCATCATGCGCGGCTTTCGGCTCTATGCGTGGTCGCTGACGGTGACGCGCACCTATCGTCTTGACCTCCGCGCCATCGATTCGCTGCGCGACGCACCGTCGATGATCCTCGCGCCCAATCATCCCGCGCTCATCGATGCGTTGCTCATTCTCACGCGTCACCCCAACATCGTGTGCGTGATGAAGGCGGAGCTCATGAGAAACGTCTTTCTCGGCGCGGGCTCGCGCCTCGCGCGCTATGTGCCGAACCAGCACCCGCGTCAGATGGTGAAGGAATCGGTGGCGCACCTGCATCGCGGTTGTCTGCTCCTCTTGTTTCCGGAGGGGACTCGCACCCGGCAAACTCCGATCAATCCGCTGGTCGGAAGCGTCGGCCTGATCGCCAAGCACGCCGCCGTCCCGGTCCAGACGCTGATCATCGAGACCGATTCGCCTTTCTTGAGCAAGGGCTGGCCGCTGTTCAAGCGCCCCACGCTGCCGATTGTGTATCGCGTGCGATTGGGCAAGCGGTTCGCGCCGCCGGAAGACGTCGCCGCCTTCACGGCCGAGCTCGACCGGTACTACCGGCGCGAGCTCGATGGGGCATTGCAGGGTCGCTGGTTGAACAAGCCCTAAAATCATGGTGGAGCGCTCGACCACACATCTTGTCATCATTCCGAGCTACAACCCCGGTCCGAACGTCTACGCCGCCGTGCGCGCCGCGCTCGAGCAATGGAATCCCGTCTGGGTGGTGATCGACGGCAGCACCGATGACTCTGCGCAGCGCCTCCAGGCGATGGCCGCCGAGAGCCCGGCGCTTCGCGTCTTGGTGACGCCGCGAAATCGCGGCAAGGGTGCCGCGGTCCTGCACGGCCTTTGCGCAGCGTCGGCCGCGGGTTACACGCACGCTCTGACCATGGATTCCGACGGGCAGCATCCGGCCGGCCGCATCGGCGATTTCATGCGGGCCTCGCAGGCGCACCCGTCGTGCATGGTGCTGGGCCGCCCGGTGTTCGATGCGAGCGCCCCGAGCCTGCGCGTCAAGGGGCGCAAGATCTCCAACTGGTGGGCCAATCTCGAGACGCTGTGGGCAGGCATCGGCGACTCGCTGTACGGCTTTCGCGTCTATCCGATCGCCGCCCTCGTGGGCGTGATGCGCCGGCAGCTCTGGATGCGGCGCTTCGACTTCGACGCCGAGGCGGTGGTGCGGTTATGCTGGCGCGGGACCCGGCCCATCAACCTCGATGCGCCGGTGCGCTATTTCCGCCGCGACGAGGGCGGTGTCTCGCACTTCAATTACTGGCGGGACAATGCGCTCCTCTGCTGGATGCACTCTCGCCTGTTCGTCGGTTTTCTCATCCGCCTCCCGCTGCTGGTCGCGCGGCGCCTGCGGCTCTCGGCGTAGGGGCGTGCGCCCGCAATACTCGGAAAAGATCCCGAGTTCCACGTGGCGGTACACATCGATGAA
>JBEKVP010000158.1:0-6115 GCA_049513935.1 Steroidobacteraceae bacterium | reverse complement strand
AAGAAGGGACTCGCGAGTTTGTGCATCGGCGGCGGCATGGGTGTCGCGCTCGCGATCGAGCGCTGAGCGCGCCTCGCTGAGCGCGCGATGTCGAGCGCGCGACGTCGAGCGCGCGACGTCGAGTGAGCGTAGCTGAGTGCGTGCGTGCCCTCGGGGTCGTCTACTTGGGTGCCGTCGAGCGTTCGTGCTCCTCGATCAGCTGCTTGACGACGCCCGGATCTGCGAGCGTCGAGATGTCGCCCAACTGATCGGACTCATTCGCGGCGATCTTGCGCAGGATGCGGCGCATGATCTTGCCCGAGCGGGTCTTCGGGAGCGAGGGCGCCCATTGAATGACGTCCGGCGTCGCGATCGGGCTGATCTCTTTGCGTACCCAGTCGCGAAGCTCGCGCCGCAGCGGCTCACTCGGCTCTGCGCCGGCGATCAGCGTCACGTACACATAGATGCCCTGGCCCTTGATGTCGTGCGGGTAGCCGACCACTGCGGCTTCGGCGACCTGCTCATGAGCGACGAGGGCGCTCTCGATCTCGGCCGTACCGAGCCGGTGTCCGGCGACGTTGATCACGTCGTCCACGCGGCCGGTGATCCAATAATAGCCGTCGGTATCGCGGCGCGCGCCGTCGCCGGTGAAGTATTTGCCCGGGAAGGTTTTGAAATAGGTTTCGATGAAGCGCTGGTGATCGCCGTAGACGGTGCGCATCTGCCCCGGCCAGCTGTCCGTGATCACGAGATTGCCCTCGCACGCGCCCTCGAGGGTTTTGCCCTCATGGTCCACGATGGCGGGCCGCACGCCGAAGAACGGCACGGTCGCCGAGCCGGGCTTGAGATCGACGGCGCCGGGGAGCGGGGTGATCAGGATCCCACCGGTCTCGGTCTGCCACCACGTGTCGACCACGGGGCAGCGGCCGTCGCCGACGACCCGGTGATACCACTCCCACGCCTCCGGGTTGATCGGCTCTCCGACCGAGCCCAAGAGCCGCAGCGACTTGCGCGAGGTGGCTTTTACCGGCGCTTCACCCTCGCGCATGAGCGATCGAATGGCGGTCGGCGAGGAGTACAGAATCGAGACGCGGTGCTTGTCGACCACTTGCCAGAATCGGCTGAAGTCGGGGTAGTTGGGTACGCCCTCGAACATGAGCGTGGTCGCGCCGTTGGCGAGCGGGCCGTAAACGATATAGCTGTGGCCCGTCACCCAGCCGATATCCGCGGTCGCCCAGTAGATGTCCTCTTCGTGCAGGTCGAAGACGGTCTGATGAGTGAAGGCCGCGTAGACCAGGTACCCGCCGGTCGTGTGCAAGACGCCCTTCGGCTTGCCCGTCGATCCTGAGGTATAGAGGATGAAGAGCGGATCCTCGGCATCCATGACCGCGGGATCGCATGTGCGCGGCTGGTCCGAGACCACGTCATCGAACCAGCGGTCGCGCGGCGTGTACATCGGCACCTCGGCGCCTGTGCGGCGCACCACCAGCACGTGCTTGACGCATTCGGTGCCCGGGATGCTGAGCGCGCCGTCCGCAAACTGCTTGAGCGGAATGCGCTTGCCGCCACGCAGTCCCTCGTCCGCGGTGATGAGCACCGAGGATGCGCAGTCCGCGATCCTGCCGCCGAGCGCCTCGGCGGAGAATCCGGCGAATACGATGGAATGGATGGCTCCGATACGCGCGCAGGCGAGCATCGCGACTGCAATCTCGGGAATCATCGGTAGATAAATGGTGACCCGGTCGCCTTTCTCGACGCCGAGCGACCGCAAGGCGTTGGCACACTGACACACGCGCTCGTAGAGCTGACGGTAGCTGATTTGCTCCGAGCGCTTCGGGTCGTCGCCCTCCCAGATGATCGCGGTCTTATCGCCGCGTCTGGCGAGATGGCGGTCCAGGCAGTTGCTCGAGACATTGAGCTGCCCGTCGTAGAACCAGCGGATATGGAAGTCGCCGGCTGCGAAGCTTACGTCTTTGACCCGGGAGAAATCCTTGATCCAATCGATCTGGCGGCCGATGCCTCCCCAGAACCGCTCCGGGTCTTTGATCGACTCGGCGTACATGCGCTCGTAGTCAGCGCGTCTGACCAGCGCGTCGTGCGCGAAATCCTCCTGAACAGGGTAGACGGATCGGCTCATGATTTTTCCCCTTCGTTCAAACCAGCCGAGCTAGTCTATCCCAGATCTCGGCGCTGCTCGCCCTGTGGGTTATGCGCATGGCGGTGCGCTCTCCCGCTGAAGCCTGCGCAAATATTTACACAATTAAAACAGCATGTTACCGAATGTTTAAGATGAATAACATGAGGCATACGCGCATCGGCGGCGCATGCTCCTCTGCGGCGCGGCGCGGCCAGCGTCGAGGCGCTCCGTGTAATCGAGCGATCGTTCAATTAAGCATTGTATGGGGCGCGCCATGGAGGCATAGTGCGCGTCGGAGCGCGGACCGGCCCCGCCGATCGGGAAGCCACGAGCCAATCTGGAGGATATCGTGAATCAAACCTCAACCGCGCCGCGACGTGGCCGGGAGAACCGCCTGGCGCGCGCCCGTTCCCAGGCCGCGAAGTATCCCTACATTCAGCGCAAGCTCCCCGTCGTTGAGCTCCTTTCGAGCGAGGCGGTGGAGGTCATCGAGTCGAACGCGGAGACCATCCTCGAGGAGATCGGCATCGAGTTCCGGCGCGATCCGGAGTCCTTGAAGCTGTGGCGCGGCGCGGGCGCCGACGTCGACGGCGAGCGCGTCCACATTCCGCGCGGCCTCGCGCGGCAGCTCCTCAAAACGGCGCCGCGCGAGTTCATGCTGTACGCGCGCAATCCCGCGCGCAACCTGCGCTTCGGGGGCGATGCCACCGTGTTCTCGCCGGTCGGGGGCCCGCCGTTCGTCTATGACCTCGACAAGGGCCGGCGCTACGGGACGCTCGAGGACCTGCAAAACTTCATCAAGCTCGCGCACATGGCGCCCGCGATTCACTTTTCCGGGGGCTCCATGTGCGAGCCGATGGAGATCCCGCCGAACAAGCGCCATCTCGACGTGCAGTATTCGTTTTTCCGCTACAGCGACCAGGGTTGCGAGGCGACCCCGGAGACCCCCGGCCACGCGCGCGATGCGGTGGCGCTCGCCCGGGTGCTGTTCGGAGCGGAGTATCTCGAGACCCATCCGGTGGTGCTCGGCAACATCAACTCCAACTCGCCGCTGGTGTTCGACGGCCGCATGCTCGGAGCGCTGCGCGAGTTCGCGGGCGCGAACCAAGGCACGATCGTGGTGCCCGCGGTGCTCGCCGGCGCCATGGGGCCGGTGACTGCGGCGGGGTGCCTCGCCGAGATTCTGGCCGAGACCTTGGCGGGCATGGCGCTCACCCAGATCGTACGGCCGGGTTCTCCTGTGATCCTGGGCTCGTTCGTCGGCGCGATCTCGATGCGAACCGGTGCGCCGACCTTCGGGACGCCCGAAGCGACGCAGATGATCTTCGCCACCGCGCAGCTCGCCCGGCGTGTCGGCGTCCCGTGCCGCAGCGGCGGGTCGCTCTGCTCCTCGAAGATCGCCGATGCGCAGGCCGGCTACGAGAGCGCGCACACGCTGCTGCCTACCTTGCTCGCAGGGGTGAACCTCGTGACCCATGCCGCGGGCTGGCTCGAAGGCGGCCTCGTGGCGGGCTACGAGAAGTTCGTCATGGACGCCGATCAGCTCGCCATGATGCAGGCGCTCGCGCAGGGAATGGACCTCTCCGCGCGCGGGCAAGCGCTCGATGCGTTGCGCGAGGTCGGACCCGGCAGCCACTTCCTTGGCTGCGCGCACACGCAGGCTAATTTCGAGACGGCGTTCTATCAGTCGACGATTGCCGATTATTCCTCTTATGAGCAATGGTCGATGGAAGGGAGCCTGTCGGCCGAGCAGCGTGCGAACGCGGTATGGAAGAAAATGTTGGCCGAGTATCAAGATCCTGGGATCGATGCGGCGTCCGATGCGGCCATGCTCGAGTTCATCGCCAAGCGCAAGGCCGTGCTCACGGACGCGGTCGAGGAAGAATAGGCGCTCGCGCACCCTCGCTGCGCCGCGCCGGGGGAGGTCGGGATGATCAAGAAGACGCTGTCCACGGCGGAGATCGAAGCGACCTACGACCTCATCGCCGAGGGCGTCGATCGCGCGGGCGAAGAGAAGGCGCGGCTCTTCCTGGCGAAACTGTGCCTCGCGCTCGCCAATCGCGTCGGCGATTTCTCCGAGGTGACATACGCGGTCGACGCGGCGCTCAAGGATCTGTAGTGTGGCGCGGGATCGAGGCTCGATGAAGTTGAGCGAGGTGCCGTGGATCCATCCGCGATCGCCGGCCGGGAGGCCGGCCTTCACAAAGACCTGAGCCGCCGACAGCTCGTGATGATCGGGCTCGGCGGGGCGATCGGCACCGGCCTGTTCATGGGGAGCGGCGTGGCGATCGGCTACGCGGGGCCGGCCGTGATCCTGAGCTACGCCATCGCAGCCATCGCCGCCGTGGCCATGGTGTTCAGCCTGTCGGAGATGGCCGTCGTGCACCCGACCGCGGGCTCGTTCGGAACCTACGCGGAGATCTACTTGAATCCCTGGGCGGGATGGATCGCGCGCTATTCATACTGGATGGCGCAGGTGATCGCAGTAGGCGGGGAGGCGGTCGCCGCCGGCGTCTACATGACGTTCTACTTCCCCGGGACGCCGGTGTGGCTCTGGTCCCTGGGGTTCGCCTTCGTGCTGCTCTATTTCAACTCGCGCTCGGTCCACAATTTCGGCTCCATCGAATACTGGTTTGCGCTGATCAAGGTCGTCGCGATCGTGATGTTCATCGTGCTCGGCTCTGCGAGCATTTTCGGCCTGTGGACGGCGCCTATCGGCTTTCACAATCTCGTCGGCCTTCCCGGCGGATTCATGCCGCGCGGCTTCGCCGGCGTGTGGATGGCCGTGATCCTCGGAATCCTGTCCTTCAACGGCATCGAGGTCATCGCGGTCACCTCGGGTGAGGCGAAGGATCCGGTGAGGTCGATCCCGGCGGCGCTGCGCACCATGGCGCTGCGGCTGTTCCTGTTCTACATCCTCGCGCTCACCATCGTCGTCACCTTCGTGCCCTGGACCGAGACCGGTGCCACCGTCGTGACGCAAAGCCCGTTCGTCAGGATCTTCGCGCACACCGGCATTCGCCATGCTGCGGGCATCATGAACTTCGTGGTGCTGAGCGCCGCGCTCTCCAGCATGAACACTAATGTGTATCTATGCTCGCGCATGCTCTTCTCGCTATCGCGCGGCGGCTACGCACCGCGCCTGCTCGGGCGCCTGAGCGCGAACGGCACGCCGATCACTGCAATCCTCGTGTCTGGCGCGTGCATCCTGGTGGCCGCCGGTTTGTCGAAGTTGACCCCGCTCGCCTACAACTATCTGTTTGGCGTCGCCCTGTTCGATGCGATCATCGTGTGGATCATCATCCTCTTGAGCCACTTGAGCTTCAGGCGCCGTCTGGGCGCTGCGAGCCTGCCGGTGCGCATGCCGGGCTTTCCCCTGGTGCAAGTGGCGGGGTTGCTGCTCCTGTGCGCGATCCTGGTGACGATGGGGCTCGACAAAGAGACCTGGCGCATCTCGTGGATCGTCGGTGTGCCGTGGATCGCCCTGCTGTCGCTCGGTTACGCGGTGGTGAAAGCGCGCCGCCGCCGCGCGGCGCTGATCGAGGCGGCGCCCGCCGCGGTCAAGATCGACGCCTAGTTTGCGCAAGCGCCACGGGGCGCGAATGCCTCGTCTAGCTCGGCATCCGCCCTTCCAGGATGGCGGCGAGTGCGCCGCTGTCGAGATTGCCGCCCGATACGACCACGCACACCCGGCTTGCCGTGTAGCGCCCAGACAGCGCGGCGGCGAGCGGCAGCGCGCCCGCGCCTTCCGCGACGACGTGATTGCGTTCCACCAGGGTCTTGATCGCCGCGGCCGTCTCGGTGAGCGAGACGGTCACCACCTCGTGGATCAGGCTCTTGAGGAGCGGCCACATCTCCGGAAGCACCGTACCGTAACCGACGCCGCTCACGAAGCCGGCCTCGTGCGGGGTCGATACCGGATGGCCCGCCGCGAGCGCCGCCGCGAGCGGCCGGGCGCTCTCGAGCTCGCAGGCGATGATCTTGACGTCCGGCCGCAGC
>JBEKVP010000157.1:0-6155 GCA_049513935.1 Steroidobacteraceae bacterium | reverse complement strand
ATGAAGTTCATGCCGATGCTGGCGAGCAGCTTCAGGGGATCGCGCCCCGTGCCGAAATGCTCGAGCGCGAAGCGGAACCCGAGCTTGCGCAGGTTTTCCGAGAGCTCGGTGGCCTGACGGACGTATTGGGTCGCAAGCTCTTCCGTCACCTGAATGCACAGGCGCTTGGGCTCGATCTTGAGCGATTTCAGCTGCGTTTCCAGCCAGCCGATCAGGCTCTTGTCGAGTATCGTGTCCTTCGAGACGCGCACGAAGATGCAGGCGGCCTTGCGGTTGGCCGCGAAGGACATGGAGGCACCGATGACCCAGCGGTCGATGTTCTTCATCAGATCGTTGCGCTCGGCGGCGGCAATGAACTCCGCGGGCAGCACTTCGCTGCCCTGTTCGTCGAGCATGCGTACCAGGACGTCGAACATGCCCTTGTCCTCGCCGAGGAGACTCGCGATGGGCTGTTGAACCAGCCGGAAGCGGTTCTCCATCAGCGCGCTCTTGATGTGCTTGACCCAGATCTTGTCGTAGGCCTGCACGCGCGTGTCGGTATCGGACTTGTCGATCGCGTACATCTGGTTGCCGCCGAGCTCACGCCCGCGGCGCTGGGCGTTGACCGCGTCGGTGATGGCGGCCGCGACGTCCGGATTGGTCGGGGGCAGCAGCCCCAAGCCCACCGTGACCGTGACCGACAGATTCTTCTCGTCGAACGTGAACGCGTAGTCGCCGATGCGCTTGACGACGTTCTCGGCCCAAGTCTCGACGTCGCGCGCGGTGCCTCGCTCGAGCAAAATCAGGAACCCGTTGCCGCCGAACCGGCCGCAGAGGTCGTTGGCGGTGAGCTGCATGCGCAGCAGTTCCGCGAACTGCCCCATGAACTCCTCGCTCGCGAGCACGCCGATCGCGCTTTGAATCTCGAGGAAGCGGTCGGGCTTCACGTAGGCGAACTGCCGTACGCCGCCCTTCATGCCGTGGTCGCAGCGCGCATGCACGGCCTCGATGAGATGGCGCTGCTGCAGGAACCCCGTGGTGGCGTCGTTCTTGACCGCCTCGGCGAGCTGCAGCTCGAGGTCGTGATCTTTCTTCTTGCCGGCCGGGATGCTGATGCGCGTCGCGGGCTCATTCTCGTAATCGGCCTTGCTGAGCGTGAGCTCGAGGGGCAGCGTCGAGCCGTCGGAGAGCAGGGCTTGCACCCTGAGGCCGTGATCGCTCCACTTGCCCTGCAGGCACGCGACCAGAGCGCCTTTGAGCGCCGCATGCGTCTCCTGCTCGAACAAGTCCATGAGCGGCGTGCCGGTGAGCGCGTCGTCGCCCGAGTAGCCGAACAGCTCGAGCCACGCCCTGTTGGCATCGACGATGATGCCCTCCTGCACGTGGGTGATCGCATCGGCCGAGCCTTCGAGAAACCTCTGCAGCTGCTCGCGGTACTCGCGCGCCGAGGACAGAGTCGACGACAGCGCGCGCTCCAGGCGGTGCGCGCGCAGCTCGCGGGTCACGACCGACTGCAGGCGGCCGCGGTTGGCGAGCGTCACCACATCCTGGGCGCCCAAGCGCATCGCCTCCGCGATCGACGCCTCATCGACCTGTTCGCGCACGATCAGCACGGGCATCTCGGGTGCGGTCTGCTGCTTGATCTTGGCGATGGATGCGAGGTCGATCTCGAGCTCGTCGATGAACGCCACGAGCATCTCGGGATTGAGCTGGGTGATCGCGTCCGACAAGTCGCGGGCGTCGGGCAGCCAGGTGCAGTGCACCGGATGGCCGGCCTTTCGCAGCGTGCTGTTGATCGCCTCGACGTGGTCCTGAGACCTCGTCATGACGATCATCGGAACGGCGCCTTGTTCGCTCACTGTTGCGGCTTCCTCGCGAAATGGCTCAAGAGTGTAACACCAGCTTCAGGGGGCTACCGGCACGCGGCCCGGGCAAAACCCTGATTTGAGACGCAATTGGCGTCACGTCGGGGTTCTCGCTATGATACGCGCCCTTCATTCCGAGGCTCTCGATGGCGAGCTACAGCACGAACGAGTTCAAATCCGGACTCAAGATCCTGATCGACGGCGATCCGTACACGATCGTCGAGAACGAGATGGTCAAGCCCGGCAAAGGCCAGGCATTCAACCGGGTGCGCGTCCGCAATCTGAAGACCGGCCGCACGATCGAGCGCACCTGGAAGTCGGGCGACTCCGTCGAGGCCGCCGACGTCGTGGATACGGACATGCAGTACCTGTACAACGACGGGGAGTTCTTCCACTTCATGGTGCCTGACACCTTCGAGCAGATCGCGGCCTCGAAGCAGGCCGTGGGCGAGACTGCGCACTGGCTCAAGGAGGGCACCGTCTGCATCATCACGCTGTGGAACGGCGTGCCGCTGCAAGTCGTACCGCCGGCGCACATGGAACTCAAGGTGATCGAGACCGACCCGGGCTTGCGCGGCGACACCGCGACCGGGGGCTCCAAGCCGGCCAAGCTCGAGACCGGCGCGATGGTGCGCGTACCGCTCTTCATCAACGAGGGCGAGATCCTGCGCATCGATACCCGCACCGGCGAGTACCTGTCGCGCGGCAAAGGTTGATCGGGCGGCGCTCCGCGGCCCGCGGCGCTCCGCGGCCCGCGGAGCCGGCCCGCCTCAAGCGCGGTTGATCGGGAAAGCCATCGCCTGCGAAAGACGCGCCGCACCGAGCGCGAGGGCGACCAGCCGATCGAAACCCAGCGCAACGCCCGCGCAGTCCGGCAGGCCCGCGTCGAGCGCGGCCAGCAGCCGCTCATCCATCGGCGGCTCGATCTGCCCGCGCGAGCGCCGCGTCTCGAGATCCCGCACGAATCGATCGCGTTGTTCGCGCGCATGCGACAACTCGTGAAAGCCGTTGGCGAGCTCGACGCCGTCGAGATACAGCTCGAAGCGTGCGGCCACCGGCGGGAAACCCGGCTTGAGCCGCGCCAGCGACGCCTGCGACGCGGGGTAGTCGCAGACGAAGCACGGGCGAGTGCGGCCGAGCTTCGGCCCGACCACGAGTCCCATCAAGAGATCGAGCTTCGCGTCCCGATCGAGCGCTGCGCCTACGGCCACGCCGTGGTGCACGGCAGCGCGCTCGAGCTCCTCGTTGCTCGCGGCGTGCGGGTCCACGCCGGCATGCCGGCGCATGGCCTCGGCATAGCTCAGGCGCAGGGCGGCCTCGAGCGGGCGCTCGGGCGCGAGCAGCTCGCCGAGGAGCGCCTCGACCTCGGTCATGAGCGCCGCATCGTCGAAGCCCAACCGGTACCACTCGAGCAGTGTGAATTCCGGGTTGTGCCAGCGGCCGTGCTCGCCGTCGCGGAACACTTTGCAGAGCTGATAGATGTCGCCGCTCCCCGCGGCGAGCAGGCGCTTCATCGCAAATTCCGGCGACGTGCAGAGGAAGAATCGTCCCGGCATGCCGCCGACGCGGGTCACTAGCGACTCGATCTGCGGGTCGGTCACGCCCGCGGCGCTCAAGGTGGGCGTTTCGACCTCGAGCACGCCGCGCCTCTCGAAGAACGCTCGGGTGCGCGCGACGAGGCGCGCGCGCTTCACCAGGGCCTGCCGATCCGCGGTCGGCCGCCACGAACCGGCCGCGATCGGCTCATCGCCCCGACCGTCGCTCATCGCGCGCTCCCCAAGGACTCGCCGAGCCGCACGGCAGTGCCGGCCCGAAGCGTCGGGCGCCAGGCGGCGCGGCGGGCCTCGAGCAGCAGAATCACCGTCGAGCCCATGTTGAAGCGCCCGAGCTCTGCGCCTTTCGCAAGCACGGTTTCGGGCGCGGGAAGGTGGGTGACGACACGCCGCGCTGCGGGGGTGATGTCGCCGGCCCACACGGTGGCCATGCTGCCCACGTTGAGTGCGCCCACCAGGACGACCGCGAACTGCCCGAAGTCCCCCTCGAACAGCGTCAACACCCGCTCGTTGCGCGCGAACAGCCGCGGTACGCGCTGCGCCGTGGCGTGGTTCACGCTGAACAGCCGTCCCGGCACGTAAACCGTATCGAGGAGCCGCCCCGCGAGCGGCATGTGGATGCGGTGATAGTTGAAGGGGGCGAGATAAATGGTCGCGAACGCGCCGTCCGCGAAGCGCGGCGCCCAGGGCTCCGCGGCGAGCAAGTCGCTCAAGGCGTAGCGCCGGCCTTTGGCCTGGAGCAGCGTCTCGCCGTCGAGCTCGCCGCATTCGCTCACGCTGCCGTCGACCGGGCAGGCGATGTCGCCGGCGCCGGCGGCGATGGCGCGCGCTCCCGGCCGGAGCGCCCGCGTGAAGAACTCATTGAAGGTGGCGTAGCGCAGAGGATCGGCCTCCGCCGCCTCGCTCATGTCGACCGCGAACAGCTTGAGAAAGCCGCGTATCAGCAGATTCTTGAACCAGCGCGCACGCACGCGGGTCGCGCGCAGCACGAGCCGCGACAGCCCGTGCTGCGGCAGAACGTACTGGATGCCGACGAAGAGCCGGGCACGCAATCCGCCGCCCCGGCGCGCGTGGCGCAGGCCGGCGCGCGGGTCGGCGCCGCTCATCCGCGGAAGGCCGCGATGTGCTGGAAGTCGGCCTGCAGCGCGCTCACACTGAACGGCCCGGTGAGCACTGCCACGAGCTTGCCGCCCGGATCCACCACGAAGATCGCCGCGGAATGATCCACCGTGTAGCCCCCGTCGGGCTTCGGCGTGAGCGCGACTGCGACGCCGAGCCGCGCCGCGAACGCCTCGATGGTGTTCTGGTCCGGGGCGGTCACGCCGATGAATTCGGGATCGAAGTAGGGCACGTACTTCGCGAGCTGCGCCGGCGTGTCGCGCTTCGCGTCCACCGACACGAAGATCACCTGCGGACGCACGGTCGCGTGGTCCGACCGCAGACGCTTCTCCATGGCCGCGAGCGTGGCGAGGGTGGCCGGACAGAAATCCGGACAATTGGTGTAGCCGAAGAAGACGAGCGACCAGCGGCCTTTCAGCCTCTCCGGGCCGAAAGCGCGGCCCTCCTGGTCGATCAGGCTAAAATCCGGCAGCGCCCGCGCGGGGGCCATGTAGCTTCCGGTCAAAAGATCGGCGGGCGCCATGGAATGCCGCAAAAGAAACGCGGCGCCGACGGCCAGCAAGATGGCGGCGCCGCAGAGCGTCGCGCCCAGTAACCTGAATCGAGGAGTCATGCGCGGATTATCCCATACGGCACCCGAGACCGTGGGCGCGGCCATCGAGCGCTGCGCACGGGCGCTAGCGCGTGCACGCGTGTATTTCGGCCATGGCACCGACAACGCGGTCGACGAGGCGGCGGAGATCGTCTTCTACGCGGCGGGACTCGCGCACGCGCAGGGCCGCTCCGCCTACGGCAAACCGCTCACGGCCCGCCGCCGGGCGCGCATCGATGCGCTGCTCGAGCAGCGCATCGCGCGCCGCGTTCCGCTCGCCTACCTCACTCACCGCGCCTTCTTCGCGGGTCTCGAGCTCTACGTCGACGAGCGCGTGCTCGTGCCGCGCTCGCCCATCGCCGAGCTCATCGAGAGCCGCTTCGCCCCGTGGGCGAGCGACCGCGTGCGCCGGATCCTGGACATCGGCACGGGCTGCGGCGCGATCGCGCTCGCCAGCGCGAAGGCCTTTCCACGCGCGCGGGTCGACGCGGTCGATATTTCCGCCGCGGCGCTTGCCGTGTGCCGCCGCAACGTGCGCCGTCTCAATCAGGGGGGCCGCGTCCGGGTGCTCCTCTCCGACCATTTCAGCGCGCTCGCAGGCTGCCGTTACGATATCATCGTGAGTAACCCACCCTATGTCGGGCGCGCCGAGATGCGCACCCTGCCGCGCGAGTACCGGCACGAACCGCGAATGGCGCTGGCCTCCGGCGTAGACGGACTCGATTCGGTGCGGGCGATCTTTGCCGCGGCGCCACAGCATCTCGCCGACGACGGCATTTTGGTCGTGGAGGTCGGCAACACCGAGGCAGCACTGATGCGCGCGTTTCCGCGCCTGCCCTTCATATGGCCCGAGATCGCGATGGGCGGCGGGGGCGTTTTCGTGTTGCGGGCAGCGGATCTCTAGGGCGGCGGATCTCTAGGGAGGCGGATTTCTCAGGGAGATGTAGAGCGTGGCAGGCAATACATTCGGCAGGCTGTTCACAGTGACGAGCTTCGGGGAGAGCCACGGGCCCGCTCTCGGGTGCGTGGTCGACGGCTGTCCGCCGG
>JBEKVP010000156.1:0-6182 GCA_049513935.1 Steroidobacteraceae bacterium | reverse complement strand
TCGATAACCTCCTCGGCCAGGCGGTCGCGACCATGCATTCGGCCGAGAACCGCCGGGAGAGCCGAGGTGCTCAGGCGCGCGAGGATTTTCCCGAGCGCGACGATCGGAATTGGATGAAGCACACTCTGTGCTGGGTCGATGCACGCGGGGCGACCACGTTCGACTACCGCCCAGTGCATCTGAACACGCTCACGGACGAGGTAGAAACGATCCCGCCGAAGGCTCGGACGTATTGAGGAGCTGACGATCGATGGCTGAATTCTCGCTTCCCCGCAACTCCAAGCTCCGCAAGGACGGCCGGACGTTCAAAGCCCCCGCGGGCGCCAAGCACGTGCGGCTATTCAAGGTCTACCGCTACGATCCCGACTCGGGCGAGAACCCGCGCATCGACTCCTACGAAATCGACATGGACAGCTGCGGGCCCATGGTTCTCGACGCCCTGATCAAGATCAAGAACGAGATCGACTCGACCTTGAGCTTCCGGCGCTCGTGCCGGGAGGGCATTTGCGGCTCGTGCGCCATGAACATCGACGGCAAGAACGGCCTCGCGTGCATCAGCGCGTGCGCGGACGTCAAGAGCGACATCAAGCTCTACCCGCTGCCGCACATGCCGGTGATCAAGGACCTGGTACCCGACCTCACCAATTTCTACGCTCAGTACGCCGCCATCAAGCCCTGGCTGCAGACCCGCACGCCGCCCCCGCCCGACGGCGAGCGTCTACAGACCAAGGAGGAGCAGGAGAAGGTCGACCGGCCTTCCGCGTGCATCCTGTGTGCGTGCTGCTCGACGAGCTGTCCGAGCTACTGGTGGAACAGCGACCGGTACCTCGGGCCGGCGGCCTTGTTGGCGGCGTACCGATGGATCGTCGACAGCCGCGATGAGGCGGCCGGCGAGCGGCTGGACCAGCTCGAGGATCCTTTCCGACTCTATCGCTGCCACACCATCATGAATTGTACGGAGGCATGCCCCAAGGACCTCAACCCGGCCAAAGCCATCGCCGAGATCAAGCAGATCCTGGCGCACCGCAGTCTTTGAGCGAGCATGGACGCCTCCGGGGAGCTTGGCAAGCTGCGTTGGCGATGCCGGCGCGGTATGAAGGAGCTCGACCTCCTACTCATCCGCTATGTCGAGGAGCAATACGGTGCGGCGCCGCGCGCGCACCAAGAGGCGTTCCGGGCGCTTCTCGACGCTCCCGATCCCGTGATCTACGCCTACTGCCTCGGCGGGGAGCGGCCGGCGAGCCCGCTTCTGTCAACCGTCATTCAGCGGATTACCCAAAGCGCGCCTGGCTAGTCGGCTGGTCACCCCGGCACGACTGCTAGAATCCAACTCGTGCGCCAAGTCACGTTTATAGTTTACACAATACGGGAATTGTCGAACTTTTCCCCGAGGAGCCGGTCTATCGCGACAGGCCGGGCGATGCGCTGGTCGGTTTGGGTCGGCCGATGAGCGTCGAAGAGAGCGACCTCAAGCTGGTCGAGCGCGTCCAGCGCGGTGAGCGCGCTGCGTTCGACGTGTTAGTCCTGCGGTACCAGCACAAGGTGCTGAAGCTGATCATGCGTTACGTCCACGATGCAACCGAGGCTGAGGACATTGCACAGGAGGCGTTTGTCAAAGCCTACCGTGCCCTGCAGTCCTTTCGGGGCGATAGCGCGTTTTATACGTGGCTGTATAGAATCGCCATCAACACCGCCAAGAATGCGCTCGTTGCGACCAAACGTCGGCCCATGGACTACGATCTCGACCTGCAAGATCCGGAGCAGTACGACCTGCATTCGCGCCTGTCCGAATCCGAGACCCCGGAAGCTCTGCTGCTCACCGATGAGATACGCGATACCGTGAATCGCGCCATCGAGAATCTGCCCGAGGACTTGCGGACCGCGATCGTGCTCCGGGAGCTCGAAGGTTTGAGTTACGAAGATATTGCGCAAACGATGGATTGCCCGGTCGGAACGGTGCGCTCACGGATCTTTCGAGCGCGCGAAGCGATTGACAAGAAACTGAGACCCATTTTTGATGGCGGCCTAGGTCGGCCCGAGGACACATGAGCGATCAAATTCGTGAGCAAGTCTCGGCGTTTCTGGACGGTGAACTCCCGGACTCGGAGACCGAGCTCCTGTTGAAGCGCTTGACGCGCGACGCGGAGTTGCGGGAGGGCTTCGGCCGGTACGCCTTGATCGGCGAAACGCTCAGAGGAGCGAGCCGGGCGCCCGTGAGCCGCGGCTTCGCCGCGCGCGTGAATCGGGCCATCGACGGCGAGCCCGCCACGGCGATCCCGCAAACCTTGCGGGCCGCGCAGGGACGGTGGTGGAAGCCGGTCGCCGGGGCCGCGGTGGCGGCCGGTGTCGCGGCGGTTGCGGTGGTCGCCTTGCAGCAGCGGGCGATTTCGCCGGCCGTACGCGCGACGCTGCCCGCCATCGCACAAAATGCCAAGCCTGCGCAGTCGAAAGAAGCGCTCTCCTATATTGTCCCGGCCGCGAGCCCCGTCGCCACCGCCGCGACTACCGTCGCCGCGGCTGCGATGCCGGCGACACGGCTCACCAGCTATGTATTCGCGCACAGCAATTACGTTTCGGGTCTCGGACAGGGCAACGTCCTGTCGGGACTGTTGGCTGATCCGGACGATCTCCCTCCCGCTGCCCATGAGCAACAGAACGTCCCCGCCGCCGCCCCCGTCCTGCACGAAGCCGTCGCCACCCAACAGCGGGACCCGCGCACCGCCCCATGAGGCTGTCGTTTCGCTCCAGGGCTAACTGGCTGATTCCATACGCCGCCGCCGGCGTGTTGAGCCTCGCGCTCGGACAGCGTTCGAGCGGCGCCGATGATCCGCGCGCATGGCTTGAAAAAATGAACCAGGCGTTGGCGACCCGCAACTACGACGGGACGTTCTTTCACTTGAGCGAAGACCGCGTGGAGACCATGCGGATCGTGCACCGGGTGAAAGCGGGGTCGGTTACCGAGCGGCTGCAATCGCTCGACGGCTCGGGGCGCGAGTTCGTGCGCAGCAACGGCGAGTTGACCTGCTACCTGCCGGATCAGCACACGGTGCTGGTCCAGCCGCGCCAGGATAGCGGACCGTTCTTGGGGTCGCTGCCCCGATTCGGCAGCGATGTGGATCAGTTCTATCTCATCGAGGCGCTGCCCGCCTCGCACGTGCTCGGCCACGCCGCCCGGGTGATCGTAGTCACTCCCAAAGACCAATTCAGGTTCGGCTATCGCTTGTGGCTGGACGAGAAGACGGCCATGCCCCTCAAGACCCAGCTCTGCGATTCCCACGGTCAGGTCATCGAGCAGATCTTGTTCGCCCGCCTCGATATGCCGGAGAGTATCCCCGACGCCGATTTGACCCCGGCCGTGCATACCGAGGGCATGCGCTGGGTGCGCCAGGGCCCCGCGCGCGATGCGACCCCCTCCGCGCTCGCCGAATACCGCGCGAGCCAGCTGCCGCCCGGATTTCGCCTGACGGTCTCCGGCGCGCAGATGCTCGGCGACGCCTCTGCGCCTGCCGCTCACCTGGTGTATTCGGACGGGGTCGCCACCGTTTCGGTGTTCGTCGAGGCCGAGCCGCCGCCCAAGCCCGCCGCCGAGGAAACGCCCAGCTCGCCGCCGCCGCCCCCGATGGAGGGGCTCGCGCGAGTGGGCTCGGGATTCGCCTTCTCGACGACGGTCCAAGGACATCAAGTGACGGCGGTCGGCGAGGTCCCGGCGCAGACCGTGGAATTCATCGCCCATTCGGTCAAATCGATCGGCGGCCCCAACAAGTAGCCAAATGCGCTTCGTGCTGTACTCCCGCCCCGGCTGCGGCCTGTGCGAGGAGCTCAGGGCCGAACTGGCGGAGGTTCCCGCCGCCGAGGGCTACCCGATCGATGTCATCGACGTCGACAGCGACGCGGCCGCGCGGGTGCGCTACGGGCACAAGGTCCCGGTGCTGCTGTTCGCGGGAGAGCTCGTGTGTCACGGCCGGCTCGATCGGGAGGAGCTCGCCAAGGCCCTCGCACAACACGCCCTCGCACAACACCGTTGACCGGTATAATCGGCGGTTTGTCCGAGCCTTGCCTCTTAATGAAGAATATCCGCAACTTCTCGATCATCGCGCATGTTGATCACGGCAAATCGACGCTGGCCGACCGCTTCATTCAGGAATGCGGCGGTCTCGAGGCCCGGGAAATGCAGGCGCAGGTCCTCGATACCATGGACCTCGAGCGCGAGCGCGGCATCACCATCAAAGCGGCGAGCGTGACGCTCGAATTCAAGTCCGAGAGCGGCGAGGTCTATCAGCTCAACTTCATCGATACGCCCGGGCACGTCGATTTTTCCTATGAGGTGTCGCGCTCGCTCGCGGCCTGCGAGGGCGCGCTTTTGGTAGTGGACGCGGCACAGGGGGTCGAGGCGCAAAGCGTCGCGAACTGCTACACCGCCCTCGAGCAGGGGCTCGAGGTGCTGCCGGTCATCAACAAGATCGACCTGCCCTCCGCCGATCCGACCAAGGTGATCCACGAGATCGAGGAGATCATCGGCATTCCCGCGGACGATGCGGCGCTGGTGAGCGCCAAGACCGGACTCGGCATACCTGAGTTGCTCGAGCACCTGGTCAAGCGCATTCCGCCCCCCAAGGGCAATCCCGACGGACCGCTGCAGGCGCTCATCATCGATTCCTGGTTCGACAACTACGTGGGTGTCGTCTCGCTGGTGCGGGTGATGAATGGTGCGCTGCAGTCGGGCGCCAAGATTCGCGTGATGTCCACCGGTCGCAGCCACGTGGTCGACAAGCTCGGCCGGTACGCGCCGAAACCCGTGACGCTCGAAGCGTTGCGTACCGGGGAGGTGGGTTTCGTGGTCGCGGGTATCAAGGAAATCGACGGCGCTCCCGTAGGCGACACGATCACGCTCGAGGCAAACCCCGCCCGTGAGCCGCTCGCGGGTTTCAAGCAGGTTCAGCCGCGCGTGTTCGCGGGACTCTTTCCGGTGAGCTCGGACGACTACGAGCAGTTTCGCGACGCGCTCAAGAAGCTCAAACTCAACGATTCGGCGCTGCATTTCGAGCCCGAGGTGTCGACCGCGCTCGGCTTCGGCTTCCGCTGCGGGTTTCTCGGCCTGCTGCACATGGAGATCGTGCAAGAGCGCCTGGAGCGCGAGTACGACCTCGAGTTGATCACCAGCGCGCCGACCGTGATCTACGAGGTGCTGCTCACGGACGGCTCGGTGGTCTACGTCGACAACCCGACCAAGCTGCCGCCGCAGGACCGGATCGAGGAGCTGCGCGAGCCCATCATCACCGCCAATATCCTGGTGCCGCCCGATCATGTGGGCGCCGTGCTCACCTTGTGCAGCGAGAAGCGCGGGGTGCAGAGAAAGATGCTGTTTCTCGGGAGCCAGGTATCGCTGCAATACGAGCTGCCGCTCGCCGAGGTGGTCTTGGACTTCTTCGATCGATTGAAATCCGCGAGCCGCGGCTACGCCTCGTTCGACTATGAGTTTCACTCCTTTCAGACGGCCCCCTTGGTCAAGCTCGATGTGCTCATCAACGGCGATCCGGTCGATGCGCTCTCGCTGATCGTGCACCGGGACAGCGCCTATACGCGCGGGCGCGAGCTGGTGGACAAGATGCAGGAATTGATTCCGCGCCAGATGTTCGAGGTGGCGGTGCAGGCCGCCATCGGCAGCCACATCATCGCCCGCGCCACTGTCAAGGCGATGCGCAAGAACGTGCTCGCCAAGTGCTATGGGGGAGACATCACCCGTAAGCGAAAGTTGCTCGAGAAGCAGAAAGCCGGCAAGAAACGCATGAAGCAGGTCGGCCAGGTCGAGATTCCGCAAGAGGCGTTCCTCGCCGTTCTGCAAGTGGGCAAGAAGACCAATTGATCCGCCTATTTGAACCTTTGGATTTAGCGCATGTTGGGGGTCCTTCGTGAATGACGGCGATAGCCTGTTTATAGCCCTCCTGTGCGCAGGCGTAGCCTGCGTGCTGGTGATTCTCATCGACGGCTGGTTCCTGCGCCCGCAGCGCGACCCGGGGGCGACCGGCGCGGAAGAGCCGGTGTTACCGCGGATTGCGGGATACGCGCTGGTCGCGATCGCGATTGCGATGTTGTGGCGCTTGTTTCGCTATGAGGCGGTGGACTTCAGCTTCATGCTCGTGCTGGTGGGCGGCATCTCCGGGGCCATCTGGGGGTTGGACCAG
>JBEKVP010000155.1:0-6186 GCA_049513935.1 Steroidobacteraceae bacterium | reverse complement strand
GCGACCAAGGAATATATAGAGGATCGACATGCAGGTTTCCGTTGAGAGTATCGGCAAGTTGGAGCGCCGCATGCAGGTGCAGGTGCCCGCCGAGCGCGTCACCCAAGAGATTACCTCGCGCTTGAAGGAGCTGAGCCGTACGGCGCGCTTGAAGGGCTTTCGGCCCGGCAAGGCGCCGCTCACCGTGATCCGGCGACAGTTCGGGCAACAGGTGCACCGCGAGGTGATCGGCGAGTTGATGCAGTCAAGCTTCTCGGAGGCAGTGACGCAAAATCAGCTCGCGCCCGCCGGCAGCCCGCGCATCGAGCCGAAGAGCGTGGCCGAGGGCCAGGATCTCACCTACGTCGCGACGTTCGAGGTGCTTCCGGAGGTCAACTTGAAGCCGACCGCTTCGCTCCGCGTCGAGCGGGTGAGCGCCGAGGTGACCGACGCCGACGTCGATGCCATGGTCGAGCGGCTGCGCAAGCAGCAGATGAAGTACAACGAGGTCATGCGGCCCGCGGCGAACGGCGACAAGGTCACCGTTGATTTTCAAGGCACGATCGACGGCACGCCGTTCGCGGGCGGCAAGGGCGAGAACGTACCGATCGTGCTGGGGGAGGGGCGCATGCTCGCTCAGCTCGAGCAAGGTCTGGTGGGCGCCGCCGCCGGCGAGACCCGGGAGATCGGTGTCGATTTTCCAGCCGATTACCGTGCCGCCGAGCTTGCCGGCAAGCACGGGACGTTCAGGGTCGAGGTCAAAAGCGTCGCGGAAGCCTCGCTTCCGGCGCTCGATGAGGAGTTCTGCGCCTCGTTCGGGGTGACCGAGGGAGGCGTCGCGCGGCTGCGTGAGGACGTGGCGGCGAACATGCGGCGCGAGCTCGAGCAGAACCTCCGCAACCGCAATAAGACAGAAGTGCTCGAAAAGCTCTACGAGGCCAATCCGCTGGACGTGCCGAACGCCCTGCTCGAGTCCCAGATCCGGGACATGCAAATCGAGGTCATGCGCCGCACGGGGGCCAAGGATGTCTCGCAGGCGCCGCCGCGAGAGCCGCTGATCGAGCCCGCGAGGCGCCGGGTCGCGCTTGGTCTTCTGATCAACGAGATCATCCGCCGCGAGAAGATCGTGGTCGATCCGGCACGCTCGAATGCGAGGCTCGACGAGATGGTGAGCGGCTACGGCGACGCCGCGGCGATCAAGCGCGCCTATCTGCAGAATCCGGACGCGATGCGCCAGGTGGAGAATCTGGCGCTCGAGGATCAGGTCGTGGACTTCATCCTCACGCACGCACAGGTGCACGAGAAGCCGTCCACGTTCCGGGAATTGATGAATTTCGAAGGCTGAGCGGGGACGCCGGCCGTTGAAATTCCAAAGTGCGGCCTCAATTATGTCCGGCCGCGCCCCGACTTAACTTATCCGATGAGTACAACCCAAGAAGGCTCTTAAATCCATGACAACTCGCGCACTCAATCTGGTTCCCATGGTCGTCGAGCAGACCGCCCGCGGCGAGCGCGCCTACGACATCTACTCGCGGCTCCTCAAGGAGCGTCTGGTATTCGTCGTGGGTCCGGTCGAGGATTACATGGCGAATCTCGTCGTCGCCCAGCTCCTGTTTCTCGAGTCGGAGAATCCCGAGAAGGACATCGCGCTTTACATCAACTCGCCCGGCGGCTCGGTCAGCGCGGGGCTCGCGATTTACGACACCATGCAGTTCATCAAGCCCGATGTCAGCACGATCTGCGTGGGCTTGGCTGCCTCCATGGGTGCCGTCCTGCTGGCGGGCGGCGCCGCCGGCAAGCGCTACTCGCTGCCGAACTCGAAGATCATGATCCACCAGCCCTCGGCGGGCTTCCAGGGCCAGGCCTCGGATATCGACATCCACGCCCGCGAAGTGCTGGAAACCAAGGAGCGGCTCAACCGGATATTGGCCAAGCACACCGGCCAGACGATCGAGCGAGTCAAGCAAGACAGCGACCGGGACAATTTCATGAGCCCAGAGGCCGCGCGGGCCTACGGCATAGTGGATTCCATGCTGGAAAAGCGCGGGGAGTTGCCGGTAAAGCCGACTTAATGTCCAACGAGGGCGGCAGACGGCCCCTGGAGCCGTCTTATGCTCCCCCGAAGGGACCCCGGTCACACTCCTGCGCAAAGGCTTCTTTGCGCACGGTCGGCCCGGTGCTATATAGTCAGTATCGTCGCCACGCCTCGACGCTTTAGGGCGCGGCCAATTTGAGGGCAGCATGAGCGAAGATTCCCGGGGCAAACATGATGACGGCAAACTGTTGTATTGCTCCTTCTGTGGGAAGAGCCAACACGAAGTCCGCAAGCTGATCGCAGGACCCTCCGTCTTCGTCTGCGACGAATGCGTCGAGCTGTGCAACGACATTATCCGTGAAGAGCTCGAGGAGCGCGCGGAGCGAACCCGCGACAAGCTGCCCAAGCCGCAGGAAATCAAAAAGGTTTTGGACGAGTACGTGATCGGGCAGGAGCGCGCCAAAAGGGTGCTCTCGGTCGCAGTCTACAACCATTACAAGCGCCTGCAGACGCGCGGCTCGGAGGGCGTCAGGTCGCGCGATGATGTCGAGCTCGCCAAGAGCAACATCCTGCTGATCGGCCCGACCGGATCGGGTAAGACGCTCCTCGCGGAGACGCTCGCGCGCTTGTTGAACGTACCGTTCACGATCGCCGACGCGACGACCTTGACCGAGGCGGGCTACGTCGGCGAGGACGTCGAGAACATCATTCAGAAGCTCCTGCAGAAGTGCGACTACGACGTCGAGAAGGCGCAGACGGGGATCGTCTACATCGACGAGATCGACAAGATCTCGCGCAAGTCCGACAACCCCTCCATCACCCGGGATGTGTCCGGCGAGGGCGTGCAGCAGGCGCTTCTCAAGCTGATCGAGGGCACGATCGCTTCGGTGCCGCCGCAGGGCGGTCGCAAGCACCCGCAACAGGAGTTCCTGCAGGTCGACACGACCAACATCCTGTTCATTTGCGGCGGTGCGTTCGCCGGTCTCGAGAAGATCATCATGAACCGCACGCACAAGAGCGGCATCGGCTTCGTTGCCGAGGTGCGCGAGCAGAACGCGCGGCCGCACGGGAACGACGTGTTCCACGATACCGAGCCCGAGGACTTGATCAAGTACGGTCTCATCCCCGAGTTCGTCGGACGCTTACCCGTGGTGGCGACACTCGAAGAGCTCGACGAAGATGCCCTCATCTCGATCTTGCTGCAGCCGAAGAACGCGCTCACCAAGCAGTACCGTAAACTCTTCGACATGGAAGGTGTGGAGCTCGATTTCCGCGAGGATGCGCTGCGCTCGGTGGCACGCAAGGCCATGCAGCGCAAGACCGGCGCGCGCGGCTTGCGCACGATTCTCGAGAACGTGCTGCTCGACACCATGTACGACCTGCCGTCCCTGCGCAATGTGCAGAAAGTGGTGGTCGATGAGCAGGTGATCGAGGGCCAGACCAAACCCTATATAGTCCATCGGACCGAGGAGACTCGGTTGGTGGCCCCGGTTGAAGAACAGCGGCGCCCCACGGGCTCGGACCATCTTTGAGCGGAGATCGGAGCGTCGAACGCTTCGACAGTCCGGGCGCGGCGAAGGCGCGCGCTTGAAACTCATGATCGGCGGCCGCATGTACTCTACGACCGTGCCCGTCCGTGCCACAAACTGTAAAGGCTAGCTTCGTGAGCGACGAATCCGTTATCGATCCCTTGAGCCCGACCCCCACTCACGCAGGCATGCCAGTGCTGCCGCTGCGCGATGTGGTGGTCTACCCCCACATGGTGATCCCGCTGTTCGTCGGCCGCGAGAAATCGATCGTCGCGCTCGACCTCGCCATGAAGGCCGACAAGCGGATCCTGCTGGTCGCGCAGAAGCAGGCCGACGTCGACGATCCCAAGGGCGACGACCTGTACCGGGTCGGCACCGTCGCCACCATCCTTCAGCTCCTCAAGCTCCCGGACGGGACCGTCAAGGTGCTGGTCGAGGGTGTGGAGCGGGCCAGCATCGAGAAGCTGTCCGAAGGCGATTTCTTCGCGGCCGAAGTGACCTCCATGCCGGACGTGGAGCGCTACGAGGAGCGCGAAATGGACGTGCTCACGCGCTCGATGATTACTCAGTTCGAGCAGTACGTGAAGCTCAACAAGAAAGTGCCGCCGGAGATCCTCACCTCGCTTGCCGGCATCGAGCAGGCGGGACGCCTCGCCGATACCGTCGCGGCACACATGTCCTTGAAGCTCTCCGAGAAGCAGAAGGTTCTCGAGATCCCCGACGTGCGCAAGCGCCTCGAGCACATGCTCGCGGTGATCGAGGGCGAGATGGACGTGCTGCAGATCGAGAAGCGCATCCGCGGCCGCGTCAAGCAGCAGATGGAAAAGAGCCAGCGCGAGTACTACTTGAATGAGCAGATGAAAGCCATTCAGAAGGAGCTCGGCGAGCTCGACGAGGCGCCGAACGAGATCGGCGAGCTCGAGAAGCGCATCAAAGCCGCCGGCATGCCGAAAGAGGCGCGCGAGAAGGCGAACTCCGAGCTCGCCAAGCTCAAGCTCATGTCGCCCATGTCGGCCGAGGCCACGGTGGTGCGCAATTTCATCGATTGGCTGGTCAAATCGCCGTGGAAGAAGCGCAGCAAGGTCCACCTCGACATCGCCGCCGCGGAAAAGGTGCTCGAGGCCGACCACTTTGGTCTCGAGAAAGTGAAAGAGCGCATCGTCGAGTACTTGGCGGTGCAGCAGCGCGTCAAGAATCTGCGCGGCCCGATCCTGTGTCTCGTGGGTCCGCCAGGTGTCGGCAAGACCTCGCTGGGCCAGAGCGTCGCGCGCGCCACCAATCGCAAGTTCGTGCGCATGTCCTTGGGCGGCGTGCGCGATGAAGCGGAGATCCGCGGCCACCGGCGCACCTACATCGGCTCCATGCCGGGCAAGATCATTCAGAATCTCGCCAAGTGCGGAGTGCGCAACCCCTTGTTCCTCCTCGATGAGGTCGACAAGATGTCGACCGATTTCCGCGGCGATCCGTCCTCGGCGCTGCTCGAGGTGCTCGATCCCGAGCAGAACAGCTCCTTCAACGATCACTACCTCGAGGTCGATTTCGATCTGTCCGAGGTGATGTTCGTGTGCACGGCGAACAGCCTCAACATTCCCGCCCCGCTGCTCGATCGCATGGAAGTCATCCGCATTCCCGGATACACCGAGGACGAGAAGAGCAACATCGCGCGCCGCTATCTAATGCCGAAGCAGATCAAGCAGAACGGCTTGAAACCGGACGAGCTGGTGGTGGCGGACGCCGCCATCCTGGACATGATCCGCTTCTACACTCGCGAGGCGGGCGTGCGCAACCTCGAGCGCGAGATCTCGAAGATTGGGCGCAAAGCCGTGAAGCAGCTGTTGCTCAAGCCGAGCGACAAAACCGTAACCATCAGTTCCAAGAATCTGGACGCGTACTTGGGCGTGCGCCGCTTCCGTTACGGCAAGGCCGAGGAGAGCGATCGCGTAGGTCAAGTCACCGGACTCGCCTGGACCGAGGTCGGTGGCGAGCTCCTCACGATCGAGGCGGCGGTGGTCGCCGGAAAAGGCAAGCTCACCCATACCGGACAGCTCGGCGAGGTGATGCAGGAATCCATTCAAGCGGCCATGACCGTGGTGCGCAGCCGCTCCGCGATGCTCGGACTCGACACCGATTTCTACCAGAAGGCGGACGTCCACATTCACGTCCCGGAAGGCGCGACGCCCAAGGACGGACCGAGCGCAGGCATCGGGATGTGTACCTCGCTCATCTCGGCGCTCACCAAGATCCCGGTGCGCTCGGATGTCGCGATGACCGGCGAGATCACGCTGCGCGGCGAGGTGCTGCCGATCGGCGGCCTGAAGGAGAAGCTCCTGGCGGCGCATCGGGGCGGCATCACCACCGTGCTCATCCCCGACGACAACACCAAGGATCTCGCGGAGATCGCCGACAACATCAAGGAGAAGCTCGACATCCGCTCGGTCAAATGGATCGACGAGGTGCTGCAGGTTGCCCTGACCCATATGCCGGTCCCCCTGCCTGCGGCCGACGCCAAGCCCGCCGAGGGTATCGCCGGCGAGAAGCGCCGCCGCAAGTCCCCCAGGACGAAGAGCCAGGTGCACGCCCACTAGCCCGGGTGCGCCCAGGCTAGCGGAACCCGGTTGGAAAATGCTCTAGCCAATCGGGGCT
>JBEKVP010000154.1:0-6197 GCA_049513935.1 Steroidobacteraceae bacterium | reverse complement strand
CGGGCGCGCCAAGCTAAGTTGTGGTGATTTGCTGCGCATCCGTCGAAGGCGTCCCTACGTCGATGAGGTTTGATTGCTCGTCCGAAAGAGCACAGCTTCGGCGACAGCGCCTCTCAGTTTCCGCCGGAAATTATTTTGCCGTCGCCCATCATTAAGTCGCCGGGCTTCATCCCCGCCGGGCAGCTACCCAGATACTTCGCGTCCATGATCATCACGACTTCGGTTTTGCCCAGGGTCATGTGCATCTCGGTATGAGAGGCCGTATCGCCTTGACGCGTGTAGAGGACCTTGGTGACCGAGCCGGCGTTCGGCCCTTTGGCGCAGCGGCTCTCCTCCACAAACGTATCGCCCGACGGTTGAGTCACGGTGGAGGTACATTCATTCTTCTTCCTAACCTCCTTTCCGGCCGACTGCATCGACTCCGTGGTTTCCTTCGATTGGCACATCTTCACCAGGCTGTCCGACACGGTCTTACCTTGCTGGATCTGCGTACTGTGAGTCTCCCAAAGGCCCTCTTTCGTCGGGGGGGGCTTGAGTTCATCCGCCCCGGCAAATCCCATCCATGCCGACAGAATCGCAACCAGGAAGACAGGCTTGAATCTCATTGCGCATTCCTTTTGCCGGAGTGAGAGCGATTGTCGCGATTACCCGGCTGAAGCGACTGTATCACACGCCACCGCACCCTTCGCGGCTCACGCGACGTGCGGCTGTGACGGACTGGTCTCTTCGGTTTTTGTTCGATGGCTCGCCTCTCGGTGCCCCTTCAACTGAATGTTGTAGGTGACGGTCGCGCCAAATCGGTCTTGCGCCTGGGGATCAAAACGGACTTTGTCGAAGACCAGTAGCCTCGTGCCCAGATAAAAGCTTTCCTTCAAGTCGTGGGTCACCATCACGATGGTCATCTTGTTCATGTTCCAGAGCTTCAGGATCAGCTGATGCATGTCGGTCGTGACACCCGGATCCAGGGCTCCAAACGGCTCATCGAGCAGCAGGACCTCCGGCTCGCAGATCACCGATTGAGCGATGGACAATCGCTGCTGCATGCCTCCGGAGAGCTGCGCGGGATATTTGTCGCGCGAGGAGCCGAGCCCGACCGCATCGAGCAAACGATCCGCTTTTTCCAGCGCCCCGCGCCTTCGTTTGCCCCAGAGTCGTCCCACGGCTCGGGATCCACGAAGTTCCAGGCCCAGTAGGAGATTGTCGAGGACCGATAGGTGCGGAAACAGCGAGTAGCGCTGAAACACGATGCCTCGATCGGGCCCGGGCTCGCACGGCAGTGGACGGCCATCCATGAGCAATCGGCCGCGCGTCGGCGTCTCGACTCCGAGCAGGAGTCTCAAGAAGGTGGTCTTGCCGCACCCGGAGGCACCGATGACCGTCACGAACTCGTGGTCCCCAATCTCGAGGTTCACGTTCTCGAGGATGACTTGGTTGTCATATTCCTTCCAGAGTCCTTTGATCGTGAGCTGGGTCATCGCGTCGGCTCAGCCCACGGGAAGAGCTTGGCTCGGCCGACGCGCAGCAGCCAATCCATGGCGAAAGCGAGCAGCGTGATCCAGGCGACGTATGGCAGGATCACGTCCATCGCGAGATAGCGGCGCAGCAAGAAGATCCGATAGCCCAACCCTTCCGTCGAGGCGATGGCCTCGGCCGCAATCAGGAACAGCCACGCAGGGCCCAACGTGAGCCGCAAGGCATCGATCAATCGGGGCCACATTTGAGGAATCACCACGCGGTTGACGAGGAGCCACGTCGATGCACCCAGCGTTTGCGCCTTGACGATTTGCTCGCCGGGAAGCTCCGCGGTGCGCAGCGCCACATCGCGCACGATGATCGGCGCGACGCCGATGATGATGAGGAGGATCTTGGCCAGCTCTCCGAGCCCCGCCACGATGAACAAGATCGGGAGAATGGCGAGCGGAGGAATGAGCGAGAGCGCTGCGACGAACGGCGCGAGCGCGGCTCTCACATAAGGAATGACGCCGACGACGATGCCGAGCGCCATCCCCAAGGACGCACTGATCCCAAGTGCCGTCAACAAGCGCTCGAGGCTCGCCGCGGTGTCGGTCCAGAGCAAGATAGTCCCGCTGCGCTCATCTTCCTCGAGAGCAAAGCGATGGATTGCCTCGACCAGCGTCGATGGTGCGGGCAAGAGCTTATCCCCGGGATTCGCGGCGAGCCTCACGTGAGAGGCCGCGAGGTATGCGGCCAGGAGCACGGCAAAGGGCATCAGGCTCAACACGATGGCCTGCACGCGATTGGGATAACGATTGATGAGCCGCGGCATGACGACGCTTCAGAGCTGGCCGTCGACGGCCATCTTGGTGAAACGCGGATCGAAGCGCATCTTGATGTTCTTGGGGTCTCCCAGGCGTTTGTCTTGAGGGAATTGAATGCCCACCACGTCCACGGACGGCGCTCCTTGCCCCAGAATGCCGTGGTCGAAGGAGAAGTGGCGGACCAAATCCATGCTCTTGATCGCGGCCTCGCCGGTCATGAACGCGTACGCTTCCGCGGGCGCGGCGAACAAGTGCGTCGTCGCGAGCTGGCCTTGGTAACCCGCGGCATCCGTGCCGGATGCCTTCGCCATGGCCGCGATCGCGGCGGCTCCCGCCGCATCGTGCTGCAGCATGAGGGTGATCGTTTCGTACCACGCGCCGACCAAGGCTTTGCCGAATTTGGGATTCGCCGCGAGCGTCGCCGTGTTTACCACCATGAGATCCATGATTTCCCCCGGGATCTTCGAAGAGTCGAACACGAGTTGCGCATTCGGCGCCGACAACACGGCGCTCAATTGCGGCTTCCAGGTCACCACGGCCGTGCTCGCGGGTGTGGCGAAGGCGCCGACGATGTCGGCATCGGAGGTATTCACGATCTTTACGTCGCGCTCGCGCAAGCCCACGCTCGACAGGGCGCGCATCAGGAGATAATGAGAGACGGACAGCTCTACGAGGTTGATCTTCTGGCCCTTGATGTCGGCGAGAGACTTTCCCTTGCCCTTGAGAACCACGCCGTCGTTGCCGTTCGAAAAATCGCCGGCGATGAGCGCGGTCGAGTCGACACCGCCCGCCGCGGGGATGGTCAACATGTCCATGTTGGTCATCACACAGGCGTCGAATCCGCCGGCGGTGTATTGATTGATCGACTCGACATAGTCGTTGATCTGGGTGAGCTTGATCTTGATCCCGTACTTGTCGGCCCATTTCTTGAGAATCCCGCTTCGATCCGCATAATCCCAGGGCATCCACCCGACGTAGATGCTCCAGGCCACGTTGAACGAAGTCTTCTCGGCCGCATGAGCCGAAGGCGGCCCCGCGGCCCCTGCGCACAGGAGCGCAATGGCGGCGATCCCCAACAGGATGTCTTTTCGCGATTTCCTCATCGTGCCCCCCTTTTAACCGTTCCGAGCCTTACGCGACGATGCGCGCATCGCCCGCGCGCAGGACCACCAGGGTCTGCGCAAACAATACCGACTTCCCCTCACTGCAACGGAGCTCCTCGACCCGCCCGTCCACAGGCGCGGTCACGGGCAGCTCCATCTTCATGGACTCGACCAGGAGAAGCGTCTCGCCGCTCTTGACGTACCGACCAGGTGCCGTCTCGACGCGCCAGACGCTCCCGGCGACGGGACTTGAGACAGCGATGCAGCCCGCCGCGAGATCCTCGCTCGGCGATAGGGGCTCGGGCTCCGGCAGATCCGTGCGCAGTCCGCTCTGTCCGCTCGCCTCCCAGCGGGCTCGCTCGGCGTTGAAGGCGGCTTGTTGGCGCGCCTTGTGGGCCCGAATGTCCGCGACATTGTCGGCGAGGAACTTGCGGTAATCCTTGAGCCGGAGCCGATCCGGGACGATGTCGAGCCGAGCGCATCCTTGCTCGAAATCGGCGCGAAACTCGAGCAGTTCCTCCGCGCTCACGGGGTAGAAACGGATCTGGTCGAAAAAGCGCAGAAGCCAGGGGTGTCCGGGCTCGAAATCCCGGGTGACCTTGAAGGTGTTCCACATTTGGCAGGTGCGACCGACGAATTGGTACCCACCGGGACCCTCCATGCCATACACGCACAGATACGCACCGCCGATGCCGACGGCGTTCTCCGGTGTCCAGGTGCGGGCCGGATTGTATTTCGTGGTCACGAGCCGATGCCGCGGATCGATCGGTGTCGCGACCGGCGCCCCCAAGTACACATCCCCGAGCCCGAGCACGAGATAGCTTGCCGCGAACACGATGTCTCTCACCTGCTCGATGCGGTCGAGTCCATTGATGCGGCGGATGAATTCGATGTTGCTCGGGCACCAGGGCGCATCCGCTCTCACGGATTGCATGTACTTGTCGATGGCGAGGCGCGTGGCCGGATCGTCCCATGAGAGCGGCAGGTGCACGATCCGCGTCGGAATCTCGATATCGTCGATTCCCGCGAGCGAGCGCTCGCCCTCGATGAGCGTGGCAAGGAGCACATCCTCGCGCAGCGCTCGAGCCTCATAGTGGACCTGGAGCGAGCGGATACCCGGCGTCAAGTCGAGAATTCCGTCCGGGCGCCGTGTCTTGAGCCAGCTCATCAAGGCATGCACACGCAATCTCAATTCAAGATCGAGTACCGGCTCGCCGTATTCGATGAGCAGGTTCGCATCCCCGGCGCGCCGATAGACCACGCGCGGCCGGCCGCGCTCGGCCGGCAGGATTTCGAGGATCGGACCCGCGGGCGTCAAGCGCCTGAAGCGCACCCGGTCATCGGACCGGAGCTGTCCCAATTTCCAGAGCTCCGCACTCGCGAGCGTTGCGGGACACACGAATCCGCCCAAGGAGGGTCCATCGGGACCCAGAATGACCGGCATGTCGCCGGTGAAATCCACCGCGCCGATGGCGTACGCGTTGTCGTGGATGTTCGAGGGGTGCAGACCCGCCTCGCCCCCATCGCTCCGCGCCCACTGCGGCTTCGGTCCGATCAACCGCACGCCCGTGCGGCTCGAATTGTAGTGGACCGTCCAGGTGGAGCCGAAGAAGGTGTCGATGTCGGCGTCGGTGAAAAAGTCGGGCGCGCCATGCGGGCCATAGTGCACGCCCAGCTCCCAGTCGCGCACGATGGCGGGAATCGCCTCGGACGGAATCGCAGCGGGCTCGCCGAGACCCGATTCTTCACCGAAGTGCAGCACGTCGCCCGGCGCCAAGGCTCGGCCGCCGTGCCCGCCGAACTTGCCCAAGGTAAAGGTCGCGCGGCTGCCCATGTAGGGCGGCACGTGAATGCCGCCCCGAACGGCGAGATAGGCCCGGCAGCCGGCGTGGCGCGCAGCGTCCACCGAGAGCGTCGATCCGGCCGCAACGGCGGTCGGCGTATTGAATTCCACGGAGTGCCCGTCGAGCGATGCCGCCATCGGCGCGCCCGTGAGGCAAATGATCGTGTCCGCGTTGAACCTGAGCGTCGGTCCCGACATCGTCATCTCGAGACCGGCCGCACTCGGCGGATTGCCGACGGCGCGATTCCCCAGGCGAAACGACAGCGAGTCCATGGGACCGGAGGGCGGCACCCCGACGTCCCAGAATCCCACGCGGCCCGGATAGTCCTGTACGGTGGTTTGCGTGCCCGAAGACAGCACATCGATCGTTCGTGGCGCGAATCGAAATGCATCCAGGCCGCGGGTTGTGACGCCGCCCTGCGCGAAGGCGTCGCTTGCGGCGAATTGGCGCAAGTACTCCAAGTTGGTTTCGATTCCCGCGAGTTCGGTCCGATCGAGCGCCGCTCGGAGCGCCGCGACCGCGGCAGCGCGATCGGTGCCGTGCACGATGATCTTCGCGAGCAACGGATCGTAATAAGGCGTCACCAGAGTTCCATCCTCGACCCACGAGTCGACGCGCGCCTCGGGCGCGAAGCGAGCGCGGGTGAGAAGGCCGGTCGAAGGACGAAAATCATGCGCCGGATCCTCGGCGTAGACCCGCGCCTCGATCGAGGCGCCCTGCCGCACAGGCACCGTGAGCTCGAACCGCTCGCCCGATGCGGTGCGGAGCATCCATTCGACCAGGTCGATTCCCGTGACCGCTTCGGTGACGCCGTGCTCGACCTGGAGCCGCGTGTTGACCTCGAGAAAGTAGAATTCCGCTCGATTCGTGTCGTAGACGAACTCCACGGTGCCGGCGGAGCGATATGAGACCGACTCGGCCAACCGTACGGCCGCATCGATGAGTCCGTCGCGCACGCTTTGCGGCAAGCC
>JBEKVP010000153.1:0-6198 GCA_049513935.1 Steroidobacteraceae bacterium | reverse complement strand
TTCCAGCACTTGGGGCCCCAAGGAAGCGGACGAGGTGATCGAGGGCGATGAGAGCTGGCACAATCCAACCCCGGAGACCTCCGCGCCGTGCTGAGCTCGGGGGTGGTGTTTCTCCTGGATGTCGACAACACGCTGCTCGACAACGATCGCTTCGGCGCGGAGCTCGGAGCAAAATTGGAGCAGTCGTTCGGCGCCGCGGCGCGCGCGCGTTACTGGGAAATATTCGAGGACTTGCGCACGCGATTCGGATTCGCCGACTACCTGGGAAGTCTGCAGACGTTTCGTGCGGGACTCGACGATGATCCGCGTCTTTTGGAGATCGCGGATTTTCTCCTGGGATTTCCGTTTGCCCGGCTGCTGTTTCCCGAGGCGCTCGCCGCGATCGCGCATCTCAGGAGTCTCGGCCGGCCGGTCGTGCTGTCGGACGGCGACGTGGTGTTCCAGCCGCGCAAGATCAGGCACGCGGGGATCTGGGACGCGGTGGATGGCGCCGTGCTCATTTATCTGCACAAGGAGAAGGTGCTGGATCACGTCGAGCGGCGCTACCCGGCGGCCCGCTACGTCGTCGTCGACGACAAACCGAACCTGCTGGCGGCCATGAAACTCGTGTTGCGCGACCGATTGACGACGGTATTCGTGCGCCAGGGGCACTATGCGCTTGCACCGGAGTCGAATGCGGTGCAGCCTTCACCCGACCGGGTGATCGAGCGCATCGGCGAAATCACAACACTCAACCTATCGGACTTCGAGGTGCGAGCATGACCATCACGCAACAATTGCACGATCTGGGACAGAGCCTATGGCTCGACAACATCACTCGCGGAATTCTCGACAACGGCACGCTGCGGCGCTACATCGATGAGCTGTCGGTAACCGGCCTCACCTCCAATCCCACCATCTTCGACGAAGCCATCGGCGCCTCATCGCTCTATGACGCCGGCATCCGGCAGAAGGCCCGCGCGGGACTCAAGGGGGAGGCGCTGTTCGTGGAACTGGCGCTCGAGGACCTATGCCGCGCGGCCGACCTGTTCAGACCCGTCCATGAGCGGACGCGCGGCACCGACGGCTGGGTCTCGATGGAGGTGTCGCCGCTTCTCGCCGACGACACCAAGTCGACGCTGGCGGCCGCGCGCAGCATCCACCAGATGGCGAACCGTCCCAACCTCTACGTCAAGATCCCCGGAACGCCGGCGGGCGTCCCCGCGATCGAGGAGGCGATTTTCGCCGGCGTACCGGTCAATGTGACCCTGCTCTTCTCGCGGGAACAGTACTTGGCCGTCGCGGAAGCCTACATGCGCGGCATCGAGCGGCGCGTCGCCGCCAAGCTCGATCCGCGCGTGAGCTCGGTGGCCTCGTTGTTCGTGAGCCGCTGGGACAAGGCTGCGGGCGAGAAGGCGCCGCCGGATCTGCGTAACCGGTTGGGAATCGCGATCGCCGGGCGCACGTATCGCGCCCATTGCGAGTTGCTCAAGACCAAGCGTTGGCGGGATCTGGAAGCCGCCGGGGCGATGAAGCAACGCCTGCTCTGGGCGAGCACCGGGACCAAGGATCCCAAGGCGTCGCCCACCTTGTACATCGAGGCCCTGGCGGCACCCGACACCATCGATACCATGCCGGAGAAGACGCTGCTCGCCTTCGCGAGCCAGGGCAAGGTCGGATCCGCAATGCCCGCGGACGGGGGCGACTCGGAGAAGGTACTCGCGCGTTTTGCGGACGCGGGCATCGATATCGGCGACCTCGCCCGGAAGCTGCAGCTCGAAGGCGCGCAATCCTTCGTCAAGTCGTGGAACGAGCTCTTGCAGAGCATCGCGGACAAGAGCGCGACGCTCGCCACCTCGTGAGCGAGCGATTGAATCCGCTGGCGGGCCAGCCGGCGCCGGCCGACCGGCTGGTCGATGTACCGCGGCTCATCACCGCGTACTACAGCGAGAAGCCCGATCCCTCGTCAAGCGCGCAGCGCGTCGCCTTCGGCACCTCCGGCCACCGCGGTTCGTCCTTCGACTCGAGCTTCAACGAGAATCATGTGCTCGCGATCAGCCAGGCGATCTGCAACTACCGCAAAGAGCGCGGCATCGACGGCCCGCTGTTCCTCGGAGCCGACACCCATGCCCTGTCGGCGCCCGCGTTTGCCTCGGCTCTGGAGGTGCTCGCCGCCAACGGCGTCGAGGTGATGGCGTCCACGGGCGATGAGTACACGCCCACGCCGGCCGTCTCGCATGCCATCTTGACTCACAATCGCGGCCGCACTTCCGGGCTCGCGGACGGCATCGTCATCACCCCGTCGCACAACCCGCCGGACAGCGGCGGCTTCAAGTACAATCCGCCGAATGGCGGGCCCGCCGACACCGAAGTGACCGGGTGGATCGAAGTCAGCGCCAACGGTCTCATCGAGAATGCGCTCCACGGTGTCTTGCGCGTCGATTTCGCCAAGGCGCGGCGCGCCTCGACGACGCACAGCCACGACTATCTCGGCACCTACGTCGCCGATCTCGGCAGTGTCATCGACATGGAGATCATCCGCGGCTCGCGCATCCGCATGGGAGTCGATCCGCTGGGGGGCGCCGGCGTGCACTATTGGGCGCATATCGCGGACCGGTACAAGCTCGATTTGCATGTGGTCAACGATGCCGTCGATCCCACCTTTCGATTCATGACGCTCGATTGGGACGGAAAGATCCGCATGGACCCCTCCTCGCCCTACGCCATGCGGCGGCTGATCGCCCTCAAGGATACCTACGACATCGCCTTCGCGTGCGATACGGATCACGACCGGCACGGAATCGTGACCTCGAGCAGCGGCCTCCTGCCGCCCAACCACTATTTATCCGTCGCGGTCGATTACCTGTTTCGCCATCGCCCGCGGTGGAGAAGAGACGCCGCGGTCGGCAAGACCATCGTGAGCAGCGCGATGATCGACCGGGTCGCGGCGCGTCTCGAGCGGCGGCTGTACGAGGTACCGGTCGGATTCAAATGGTTCGTGGACGGCCTGGTATCGGGCGATCTCGGGTTCGCCGGCGAGGAGAGCGCCGGAGCCTCGTTCCTGCGGCAGGACGGCGGCGCCTGGAGCACCGACAAGGACGGCATCGTGCCGGCCCTGCTCGCGGCCGAGATCACCGCTCGGGGCGGCCGCGATCCCGGCGAGGCGTATCGCGCGCTCGCGCGCGATCTGGGCGAGCCGTTCGCCGATCGTGTGGAAGCGCCCGCGACCCCGGCGCAGAAGAAAAAGCTCGCAAAGCTCGACAAGTCGCAGGTGCGCTTAGGCACGCTGGCCGGCGACCGCATCGCGCAGGTTCTCACCGAGGCGCCGGGAAACAATGCGCCGATCGGCGGCGTCAAGGTCTCGTCGAAGAACGGCTGGTTCGCGGCGAGGCCGTCCGGCACCGAGGACATTTACAAGATCTACGCGGAGAGCTTTAAGGACGGGGCCCATCTGCGCGCGCTATTGGCCGAGGCGCAGTCGATCGTGGATGCCGCGCTCGCGCAGGCGTAGCGCCGGAGCGGCCTGAAGCTCACTCGATGCCAGCGCCGCACGAAACCGAGCCGAGCGCGACCGCCAAGCGGCTTCTGCCCTGGCTGGTTGCGGTCGGATTCTTCATGGAATCGCTCGATACGACGATCCTGAACACGGCGGTGCCGGCGATCGCCCACTCGCTCAAGATCCCGCCGCTCGATATGAAAGCCGCGCTCGCGTGCTACACCCTGAGCCTCGCGGTATTCATTCCCATCAGCGGCTGGATGGCGAATCGCTACGGCACGCGCCGGGTATTCGGATCCGCCATCGGCGTGTTCACGCTCGGATCGTTCCTCTGCGGCCTCTCGACGGACATCCATGCGCTGGTCGCCTGCCGCATCCTGCAGGGGTGCGGCGGCGCGATGATGCTTCCCGTAGGCCGGCTCACGCTGGTGCGCACGTTCGCGAAATCCGAGCTCATCCGCGCCGTGAGCTTCGTGGCGATTCCGGGTCTCGTCGGCCCGATGCTGGGGCCCCTCGTGGGCGGACTGATCGTCGGCTACTTCCACTGGAGCGTGATTTTCTTCGTCAACATCCCGATCGGGATCGTGGGGTTGACCCTCGTGTACCGGCTTCTGCCCAATTACCGCGCCGCGAAGAACTATCCCCTCGATTTCGTCGGCCTGGTCCTCTTCAGTTCGGGCGTGGCGCTCCTGTCGTACGTGCTCGAGGTGTTCGGAGAGAATACCTTGAGCGGCCGCGAGGAGGCAGGATTGATCGCGATATCGGCCGCGCTGCTCGCGGCGTACGGCCTGCACTCGGTGCGCACGCCGCACCCGCTGCTTAGGCTCGGGCTGACCCGGATCCGCAGTTTCCGCGTATCGATCACCGGCAACATGCTGACCCGGCTCGGCATCGGCGGACTGCCCTTCCTGTTGCCGCTTCTCTATCAGGTGGGCCTCGGATTCTCACCGATCCAATCGGGCCTCATGATCATGCCGCAGGCGCTCGCGGCGATCACCTTCAAGTTCACGTTGCCGATGATACTGAAGCGATTCGGCTACCGGCAGGTGCTGATCGTGAACACCGTGATGCTGGGTGTCATGCTGCTTTTGTTCTCCTTGATCGACGTCGGAACGCCGGCGTGGCTCGTCGCAGCGCTCGCCTTCGCCTACGGGTTTTTTACCTCCACGCAGTACACCAGCATGAATACCCTCGCCTACGCCGACGTGACCAGCGAGCAGGCGAGCGGCGCCAGCACCATCGCGAGCACGGTTCAGCAGATGGCGGTGAGCTTCGGCGTGGCGACGGCATCGCTCGCCGCCGCCCTGTTCATCCCCGACCATACGCGGGCCAGTGCGCCGGAAATGATCCACGGCATTCACCTTGCCATCCGCACCCTCGCCGTCTGGACCATCCTGTCCACGGTCGTGTTCGGCGAATTGAGATCGAACGACGGCGCGGCGGTCAGCGCACACAAGGCCGGCGTGACCGCCGGCTGACGGATGGGGCGGCGAGAGCGCCGGGCTCGCGCGAGAGGCGCGCGCCGTTATTCGGACTTGATCGCGTGACCGCCGAATTGGTTGCGCATGGCTGCGAGGAGCTTGTCCGAGAAAGAATCGTCGTCCTGCGACCCGAACCGCGCGAACAGCGACGAGGTGATCACGTACGCCGGCACCCCCAACTCGATCGCCTCGGCGGCGGTCCAGCGGCCTTCGCCCGAATCGGCGACGAAGGGCGCAATGCCCTTGAGCGTCGGATTCTTGTCGAGCGCGTCCGCGGTCAAATCGAGGAGCCAGGAGCGCACCACGCTCCCGAAGCGCCAGATCTCCGCGATCTGATGCAGGTCGAGCTCGAATTCGCTCTTGTGCTTGAGGATCGAGAACCCTTCCGCATACGCCTGCATCAACCCGTATTCGATGCCGTTGTGGATCATCTTGGTGTAGTGACCCGAGCCGACGGCGCCGACGCGTCCCCACCCTCTGCCGGGCGCGGGCGCCAAGGTCTCGAAGATCGGGCGCAGGCGCTCGACCACGGCCTCGTCACCGCCGATCATGAGGCTGTATCCTTCCTTGAGGCCCCAAACGCCGCCGCTCGTGCCCGAATCCACGTAATGAATCTGCCGTTGCGCGACCGCCTTGGCGCGGCGCTGCGTGTCCCGATAGTTCGAATTGCCGCCGTCGATGATCGTGTCGCCCGGCGAGAGGAGCGGCGTTAGCGCGGCGACCGTACTGTCCGTCGCCGCGCCCGCGGGCACCATCAGCCACACCGTGCGCGGGGCCTTCAATTTGCCCACCAGCGCCTCGAGCGTCGCGGCCGACTGGCCCCCTTTCTCTTCGATGCCTTTGCGGGCCGCTTCCGCCGGATCGAATCCGACCACCCGGTGACCGCCGCGCATCAGGCGCTGCGCCATGTTGGCGCCCATTCGGCCGAGACCAATCATCGCGAGTTCCATAGTAGTTCACCGAGCGACGCGCAAAACGCACCTGCCGCCAGTATAGCCGCTCAGCGCGGTCTCAGCATGACCATGACGGCGGGAGATCCGACCGGCTCGTAGCGTCCCGTGAACGACAGCGCACCGCTCAGCGCGTTGATGCGGAACGAGGTGATGGAATCGCCCTTCTGATTGCAGGAGAACAGGAATTCGCCGCTCGGATCGATCACTGCACTGCGCGGCGAGTCCGCGTGCGCCCAGATCTCGGAAATCATTTTCAACTGGCCGTCCGCTGCCACTGCAAAGAGCGCGA
>JBEKVP010000152.1:0-6215 GCA_049513935.1 Steroidobacteraceae bacterium | reverse complement strand
CGCGAGGGAAAAAAAGCATCGCCTTTACGCGGTTGACCGCCGAGGCGGAAAAGGCGGCTGAGCGCGCCGAGGAGGCCAAGCAACGGGTAAGACTCGCCAAGGCGGAGCTCAAGAAGGCGCGCAAGATATCGAAGATCGCCAAGAGGGTGGCGAAGCAGGCCCGCAAAAAAGCCGCCGCCCTCGCTAAAGCCCCCGGAAGGGCCAAGCCCAAGGCGGCCGCTCGTACCGCGGCTCCCCAGACAGCCTCCGCGGCGAAGCCCGCGCGCCCGCGCAAGGTCGTGCATAAGTCCACGGCCGCCGCCGTCGCGCGCTCCGTGATCAAGCGGATGGCGCCGACGCCGGCCGAAGCATCGACCCCGGCCGGACAGGACGCGGGCGCGGAGCAGAAACCGGCCGGCTAAGTGCCCGGCAGCAGCGTCGCGATCAGCACGAACACGAAGAGCGCCGCGAGCGCGCCGATGAGTCGCCCGAGGACCCAGATGCCGAACGCCTTGCGCACGGCGATCCCCAGAATCTCACTGAATCCCATGACCTCGAGGACCACGCTCCAGACCATGAAAAACACGTAGCTCACGAATTGCGCGCGCAGCAGAATCGCGATGAACCCCTCGACCTCGGGACGCAGCGCCTGCACGAAGGCGGCCTCTCCTGCGAGCAGCGCGGTCAGCACCCAGATGCACAGCGACATCGCGAGCGGCACGCCGCCGTAGGCGAGCACGTGCACCACCTGCCGGCGCGCCGCGGCGTTCGCGGTCCTCGCGCCCAGACGCGCGTAGATCGCGGCCATGACATAGAGACTGACTACCCCTAAGACGGATCCGAAGACGAACGCCGTTCCGAAAATCTGGCCCAGGCTGAACTTCGCGCCCGCATCCTGCGCGCGGCAGTAGCCGAGCCAGCCGAGCACACCTTGCGCGGCCCCGAGCATCCGATCGATGTAGCCGACGGGTTCTGCCGCCAATTCGCGAAACACGCGCCTCGGCCGCAGCCAGACATCTTGCAAGGGACGAATCGGTTCGGTCGACATGACGCGAAGAGCGTACGCAATCCCCAACATCGACTCCAGCGCAGATGACAGCGGACTTTTTCGGGGCTACTCTCACGTTAAGCGTACTACCGCGAGGAGAAGAGTGACCATGGCAAAGAAGAAGGGTAAAGGGAAGAAGCGTCCTCAAGCCAAAACAAAGCGCGCAGCCGCGAAGAGGAGCGTGGCTAAGAAGAAGGCGCCGCGTCCGGCGAAGAAAGTGAGCAAGGTCGCCAAGAAGGCGAAGAAGGTTGCACGGAAGAAAGCGCCCACCGTCAAGAAAGTAGCGGCTCCCGCCGCGAAGAGCCCGCTGGGGCGGCCCAAGCCCGTGGCGCCGATTGCACCGGCCCCCGCGCCCGCGCCGGCGGTTACGCCGAGCTCGGATCTGGGACATGAGCCGCTGACACCGACGCCGGCACCGACGACGACGGATCCGTTCGCCTCTTAGCGGTCGCTCACAAATAGCGGCCGCTCCGAAGCAGCGGCCGCTCATCCAGCGCGAAGCGCGGATCACGCCCGCGGCGCGGCTGCGCCGCCGTCGGAAACAGGTGGCCGAGCGGGGCGCGTCTGGGTGGATGCTAATCGCGCTCGCCGCCTGATCTCGCCGCGCGTGCCGCAGCCCCGCCCGCGGGGCGGTATCACGCGAATTTAATGTGCGGCGCGTCGCACTATTTCCCGTCGGCACAATCTGACACGATGTGGGCGCTCGGCCCGATTTTCGTCAGAGTCTTGTTTGCCCAAAATATGTAATGTGGACAAGCCTCAAGCGCGCGTAATGACCGGTAGGGTCGAGCCGGCGGCCGACTGGCGCGGTCGCAATAACGAAGGCAGCCCGACCGGCGCCGACGATGTCATTCTAAATGCGTTGCTGCATCGCAGCAAACATGTTCGTGACACCCGCCCGGCCGCGTACCACTCGGCGGAGCTCTCGACACTGCGCGCCATCAACGCCCGCCTGCTGCGGGAGGTCGAAGCGCTCAAGGAGCGCGAAGCGCACGCGTTGCGGCTCGCCGACCGCGATGGACTCACCGGCCTTTACAACCGCAGGCGCATGTCGGAGCTGCTCGAGGAGTCGATTGCCGAGGCCTCGCGGTTCGGACTGACGCTCGGCATTTTGTTCATCGATCTCGACGGCTTCAAGCGCGTTAACGACCGGCACGGGCATGCCATCGGCGATGAGCTCTTGATCACTGTCGCTGGGCGCATCGCCACCCGGGCGCGCACGGGCGATGTCGTGTGCCGCTACGGCGGCGACGAATTCATCGTGCTGCTGCCGCGGGTTCCGCATCGCGCCGCCGCCCTCGAAGTCGCCGCGACCATTGCGAGCCGGGTGAACCTGCCGTGTGAGCTGGGCGGGAAAAAGCTCCGCGTGACGGCGGCCATCGGCGTGTCGATGTATCCGGAGGACGGGCGCAACGCCGCGGAGCTTCTCGAACACGCGGACGAACTCATGTATCGCGCCAAGGCGTCGGTCGACGATCCGCCGCACGACCTTCCCGCACCCGCCCGACGGCGCGACGACAAATCCAAACGCTGCTGAGATTGGCGATCCCAAAGCTTCGGCGATAAGGGCCGGCGCGCCGCGGCTGCGCGCGCCCGGGGGCTCAGCGGGGCCAGGCCGTGGGGCCCTGAACCTCGCGCAGCGGTCGGTCCGCTCCCGCGTCGAACCAGTGCTCGATCAAGCGGTACGAGATCGAGACCCGCGGCGGCAAGAGCGGCACGCCGCGGAGGATGTCCGCGCGCGTGAACCAGCGTGCGTCCTCGAGTTCCTGATCCTTGAGGTGCACGTCGAGAGTCAGCGCATGGGCGGTGAATCCCAGCATCAGCGAGCTCGGGAACGGCCAGGGTTGTGAGGAGTGGTATTCGATCCCGTCCACCCGCACGCCGGTCTCCTCGAGCACCTCGCGTGCAACCGCATCCTCGAGCGATTCTCCCGGCTCGACGAAGCCCGCGATGGTCGAGTAGCGGCCGACGGGCCAGCTCGCCTGCCGGCCTAGGAGCACGCGCTCGCCGTCGGTGGCCAGGACGATGATGGCCGGATCGATGCGCGGAAATTGCTCATGGCGGCAGGCAAGATTCGAGCACACCAGCACGTGGCCGCTCTTGTCGGCAACCGTCCGGCTGCCGCAACGGCCGCAATACCGATGCGTCCGACGCCACGCGATCATGGCCCGCGCATAGCTCAGCAAGCCCGCCTGATCCTCCGGCATCAGCGCCGCGACCAGACGCAGATCCTCGAAGCGCGCGCCGGCGGGCGGCGTGGGCGGCTCGACGCCTTCGATCTCGTACGCGAATAGATGCGCACCCTCGAAGCGGCCCAAGAGAATCAGATCGTTGCTGTTGCGGCTCGCCGGGGGAATCTCGCCGAGCTCGAGCAGTACCGCGTGCGGCGAGTCGCCGTCCGCGATCAGGCTTCGCGAATTCCACACCGGGATCACGCGGCTGCGGCCATCCGAGAGTGCGTCGTCGAACCAGGCCGGATCCGAGCGCAGGTGCGAGGCCCGCTCCAGGTACGGGCCGGCAAATACGTTCCTTGTCTGCATGGGGGAATTCTAGCAGGGCAGGGCGGCCTCGTTCTCGTCGACGCGTAACGGCGCCGCAGCGCCCGACGGTCCGCAATTCGCGCAACTTGTGCGCTGCTTCGCCAGGAGGTCGCGCACCCGCACGCCGCCGCATGCGGCACAGCGCGCGATGCCGAGCTCGTCGCGGCGCGCGAGCGCGAGCAGCAGGAACCCAAGCGTGCTCGAACGAGATGCTCGCAGGCGAGTGCAGCTCGGCGTAGGCCTCATAAGCCTGGCATAGCAGAACGCCCGAATCGAGCGAGCCCAGGCGATAGCGCGACTCGAGGCCGAGAGCGGTGCCGCACAGCAAGCCGCACACCACGAACAGGCTCGCGAGCTGCGCCGCCTGGAAGCTCACCTCCGCATTCCGGAAGAAGAACGCCGGCTGGCGCGGCGATTTGCCGCGGTGTCGGTGCACGGTCGCCGCATTCTCGCTCGACACATAGCTGCGGTAGAGCTTGGTGTTCTGATCAGGTTGCACGAGATTTAGCAGTGCACCCAGATCTGCCCGGTCAATCCCGGAGCGGCGCCTTTACTCGACGAGCGGCCGATGATGATGAGCCGGCTGGACACTGACGGCAATGCTGGTGTCGTCCCACGATCTGGGCACCGAGCGTACTACCGGATTGCTGAGCATCTGCCCGCGCAAGCTCGCTCTACAGGGTCTAGCGGTACGGCCGCCGGAGGCGATCGGCGGCTCTCACCGCGAATTTGCGTGATCTTTGGCATTTCTTTGGCTCATCTTTGGCCAGCTTTCATGCACCGAGCGACCCCGCGCCTCATCGTGTCGCCACTTCGCACGCATCCGGTTTCGGGGTCGGGCGAGAGGACCAAAACCCAAGACACGACCAAGGAGACGACCATGAATACGACGACGATTTCCGCCCGCAAGCACAGCCGCAGCTACTTTCTCACTGGCCTGATCGCAACCTGCCTGGCCGTGGCCGCAACAGGGGTCCGAGCTCAAGACAAAACCGCGCCCGGCGCCGAGCCCACGAAGATGGTGGTGCACTACGCCGACCTGAATCTCGTCAACCCGCGAGCTGTTGATGAACTGTATCGACGCATCGCTAGTGCGGCGCATCAGGTTTGCGATTCAAGGGACCGCTCGCTCCAGGCCCAAGCGCGAGATGGGATCTGCAAGAAGCAGTCGATCGCGCGCGCGGTGGCCGTGGTCAACCAGCCGGCGCTGACGGCCTTCTATGCCCAGAAGAACGGTCAACCGCCCTATACCTTCCAGATCGCAAAGCAGTAGGCATCGGGCCGTTGTCACAGAGACGGACGTGGGTCAGCTGTCGGCCGAGGCTGTGTAAATGCACAGCCTCGGCCCGAAGCGGCCGACCGGACCTCGGGCTCGGTCAGCAGCCTCCGGGCGTTGGAGGCGCTGAGCGAGGCGGCACTTCGCCCCGCATGCGCATCTCACCCAGAAGGCTGAGCTGGGTCGTGAGCCACGCGCGCGTATCGGCGGAGATCGCCCGGAACCTTTGAGTGTCACGAAGCGCCGCAAAGCTTGGATTTCTCTCGAGCCATACCCACCAACCGACTCGGTTCCCTGAGGCGATCGCCTGCTCAAGCTGGGTCAGCGCTTTCTCGTTGCGTCCCAGCAATGCCGTGGTTGCGGCCAGCATATACGGGTTGGTGCTCGGAAGCTCCACGTCTCCGCCCTGATCGATGAAGTCCAGAATGCGCTTGGCGAGTTTGTCGCCGAGCTCGCGGTCGCCTGCGAAGTGCTCGAGGGTCGCTAGCTGCGCCACCGTGGGAAAATTGTCTGAGACCACGGCGAGCGTGCCGCGCTCCTTTTTGAGTCCCGGCCGCGACAATAGCAGTTGGCGTGCCGGGGCCGGATCATGTGTTTCGATGGCGCGCTCGATGACCGCGTCGGTCGCGAAACGAAAGGCAAGGCCGTCTCGGCTGCTGTCAGGATCATCGAGCACGCTGCGCAGCAAGCGTTGCGCGCGCTCGAGATCGCCCGCGCGATAACAGATCAGCGCATTGCTGATCGAGATATTGGGCGAGCCGGCGCCGAAGCCTCGCGACACTTCGCGCGCCGCGGCGAGGTCGCCCGAGTCGACGTAGAACCACACGAGCCGCTCGCGCGTCCACCCGACTTTGGGCTCGATCGCGATCGATTTCTCACCGTACTTGATTGCCTCCGCGAGCCTGCCCTGCTGGAAGCGCAATTGTCCGAGCCGGGTGTACGCCGGATAGAATTCCGGCGCCACTTCAAGCGCCTGTAGGTACAGCGCGGCGGACTCCTCGCTGCCGCGCCGTGCCAGACGGAGCACCTCGCCCTTGAAGTAGTGATTCTCGGCCGCCAAGGGATCAACCAGCCGCGCGCGATCGATCACGGCGAGCGTCTCGTCGATGCGGCCTTGATCGAATAGATGGTAGGCGAAGAGGCGCAGCCCGGGCCCGTAATTCGGCGCGAGCTCGAGGCCTTTGCGAAAGTCGGCGTCCGCACCGGCCGCCTCGTTCATGTCGAGCTCGTAACTCGCACGCACGAAATAGGGCTCCCCCGCGCCAGGGTCCATCTCGATCGCGCGGTCGACGAGCGCCTTGATCTCGGGCGAGAGCTTGCCGAGGTCCTTGTGGAAAGTGCCGTTCACACTTGCGCGAAGATACTTCGCGTG
>JBEKVP010000151.1:0-6242 GCA_049513935.1 Steroidobacteraceae bacterium | reverse complement strand
GGGGGCGCAGCGGTCACGGTCAGGGTCACCGTCGTCGCCTTCGACGCGCCGCCGGCGTTGGAGCAGGTCAAGGAATAGGTGTAGGTACCGGCCGCGGTCGGTGTAAGCGTTTTGGTTCCGCTGACCGCCAGCGTTCCACTCCAACTTCCCGACGCCGTGCAGCTCGTGGCGTTGCTGGACGACCAGGTGATCGTCGTCGATGTCCCAACAACGATCGACGTGGCGGCCAATTTGAGGCTAGGAGCCGCGGGAGGGGTAGCAGCGGTCACGGTCAGGGTCGCCGTGCTGGCAACCGAGTTGCCCCCTTGGTTCGCGCAAGTGAGCGTGTACTTGTCCGTCCCCGCAGCGCTCGGCGTGACCGTCTGCGATCCGCTCGCCTTCAGCGCGCCGCTCCAGGCACCCGATGCGGTACAGCCGGTGGCCGTGAGGGATGACCAGGTGATGGTCACGGGATTCCCGGCCACGACGGAGGAAGCAGACAAGCCGATCTTCGGGGCCCCTGGCGGGATCAGCGCAAGCGCGGCGTCGGCCTGGATGAATCCGTAGCCCGAATTGTAGTTCGGCGAGGGCGATCCCATGGCCAGGGCGCTCGAGCGCAGAGCGGTGTAGATCTGCGTCGGCGTCGCGCTGCTGTTTGCCTGCAGCATCAGCGCAGCGATGGCCGCCGCGTGCGGAGTCGCAGCCGAGGTACCGAAGAAATTCGGATAGCTGGGTTTATTCTGGCACTCCGTGATGGTGGTCGTGAGCAGACCGTTCGAGGGGAACGGGGGCGAGTCCGATGCCAGGGTAAAGCCGAGGAAGGTGTCATTCACACCGTCCGGCCCGACGAAATCCGGCTTCTGGCGCACCACCGGGGTCGCAAGCCGCGTGCCGGTGGTGTCGAACAAGATCGGTGCGCCACCCGCCGAGGAGTAGGCCTCGAGCGTCGCGGGCGTGGTGCCGCACCTAGGGGTATCGAAATAAAACGCGGCTCCCACGGCAGCCGCGCCGGCGGCGCCGGGATGTCCCTGAAGCGTCGGGCCGTTGGGCGAGAACGCGTTGATGGTGCTGCCCTGCCCGTCGTCCTGCACGGTGACGATGATGCGGCCGGGCGGCGGCGTGCCGTTCACGAGACCAACCTGGATGTTGATGTTCTGCTGCGCGGTGTTGCTCGATCCCACGGCGGGGTTCGCGATCAGCATCACCTGGTAAGGATCCGTGCCGAGGGGTTCCGGGCCCGAGCAACTCGTGACGTCATTGTCATAGTCGAGGAGCACATCGGTCCCGGTCGAGCCCGTGAGGCAGACGTCGATCTGGCTCGTCGCTCCCGTACATTGGGCGCTGCCGGTACAACCGGTGACGTAGGGTTGATCCCATTCGACCACCACCGCGACGAAATCGCCGGGCGAGAGCGGCGGGATGGTGACGGGGAGCGAGGTCACCGTGGTAGCGCCGGTCGCATCGAAGTTGAGGAGATACTCGCCCGAATTAGGCGCGGCGGTCGAGCTCACCAGCGTCCCAAAGCTCGGGGTGGCGTTCATGTAGGAGGGCGTTTCCTGGTTATTACCGGCCGCCGAGAAATAGGCGACGCCCTGCGCCTCCACCGTATCGATCGCCTGCGCGAGGAGACCGTCCTGGAAAAAGGGCTCATCGAAGTAGCCGAGGTCGTCCACCAGGACCTTCGCGTTGTAAGGCGGGGCCGCGAGCGACTCCATGCCGCTCGCGAAATCGGCCTCGGAGATGGCGCCGGTGCGAAAGACGAGAGTCGCGCCGGGCGCGACCGCATAGACGACCTGCGAGATCGCGCGGCCCTCGTCCGTGAAGGGTAGCCCCGTGTTCTGACCGGCGGAATCGGGACTTTGAAATCCCTGGCAGGCGGTGTAGGGCGCGAAGGTGGGCTCCAGCAAATCCTGAACGTTCGCGGGCAGCGCACCGCTGGCGACATCGCTCGCATAGTCCGCAGTGAAGCCGTTCGGGGCATAGCCCTCGGCGCCCGAGGCGGGAACTCCGCTGTTGGGCGCCGCATACACGGCATAGCAGTTGAAGCTGTCGCTCATAATGCCCACGGTCACGCCCGTGCCGGTGAGCGAGGGATAGTCGGTTCGGACGACATCGCTGCGCTGTGCGTAGTCGCCCTGAGTCGCCACCGGTCCGGTGCTCGCGCGAGTGTGGGACATCGCGGCACGCATGGATGCCACCTCGCCGAGCGCCCCGGCTGCCTCGATTTCACTCACCGGGAGAAAGCCTCCGACGTCGTTCTTATAGACCGCCGGGTTCTGGAGTCCCAGCCTCTGCAGCGCCGTCTTGAGCGCCTGCGGATCGCCGCGCGTTGCGGCATCGATCGCCACCATCGCGGTCCCGTCCGCATTGCGTACGAAGCGCGCGGCCGGACTCAGCGCGTGCAGGTCCGCAATCAGATGCGCAGGCCGCGCCAAGGCGGCGTGGCGCGACAAGTCCGCAAGTATTGAATCCGTCTTGCCGCTGGCCGTGCTCTGGCGCTCCGTGGCGCTGCGGCTGCCGACCGCGTAAAGGTGTGCGGCACCGGCGGCGGGGCGCATCCCGCGAGGGTGCAGCAGATCGGGAAGGGAGGATGATGCGGCCACGGCCGCCGTGAGAGCCAAGGACCCGATCGCCAAGTAACGTAATGCCATTCTTTCCCCCTGGTTGATTCCGCCCGGCCAGCCTTGCCATCGGACTGTCCGCTCTCGACAAAGTATAGTGTAATGAAAGTGAAGGAATGCAAAGCTGCCCCGCTCAGTTGCCCGAACCGTGATCCGCGGCATATTTATCGAGCATTCGCCTTGCCGCCCCGAGCACGGTATCGATCGCAGGGCGCCGGTAATCCCACATCGAATCGGGCGTGGGCGGGAAGACCACCATCGTGGCGTTCGCCTCGAACACGAGCACCGAGCCGTCGGGCGCCAGCGCGAAATCGACGCCCGCGTATTCGAGCCCCAAGGCCCCGGCGATTCCCTCGAGCGCCCGCATCGCGCGCGCACCGAGCACTGCCGGCATGTCGTTCAAGAACCGTCGCTCTTCCTCGCGAAATCTCGCCTCGCGCGCCATATCGGCGCTGAAGTAGTGAACCTTCCAATCGGAGGAAATCGCAAGGTGCAGCGGATAAGCGACACCATCGATGAACATAACGCGGTACTTGCGCGCCTTGCCGTCCCGGCCGCGGGCGTCGAGATATTCGATCGCAAGGAGCTCATCGCCCGCGAGCGATGCCGCCGCACGCTCGAGGTCCTGCCGGTCCGCGACGAAGACGAAGTGCCGGCCGGTGTGAAAGCCTAAGCTTCGGAGGAGGAGCGGAAACTCAAGCTTCGCGGCTGCCTCCGCAAGCGCCGTCTTGGGCAGCACCTCGATGCGCGGCGCGATGACGCCGGGTATCACGGCCAGGCGGCGCGCATTCTCGGCGCGTCCCGTCGGCCGTACGCGCGCAGGCGCATTGATGACGGGCGCGCGGCTCCCCGCAAGAAGCGCCTCGGCGCGCATGAGGGCGAGCGCGCAAAGATCGGCATCGCCCACTGCGTTCACGACCAGCGCATGCGGCGGCAGGGGCGCGTTCGAGTCGAAGTATTCGGGGTAGAGCGCGTGGATGGTGAAGCGCCGATCGTCGATCCACAGCTGGGTCGGGATATTGCCGCCGCGCGCCGACACGAGCAGCAGCAGCGCGACGGCGTCTGCGGTGCCGCGATAGGGCCGGGTCACCAGCGGGCGCGCGGAAAATCCCCGCCGCCGATGCTCTTCCGCGCCGTCGAGACCGAGCTCGCTCAACACCGCCGCCATGCCTTGATGCGCCTCGGGCAGATCGGGATCGGCCGTGAGCGCCGCCTCATAGTGACGCCGCGCGCCCGCAAGATCGTTGTCCTCGCGCATCACGTTCGCGAGATTCACGTGCCCAACGGGGTTGCCGGGGTGGTGCTGCACCGCTTGCGCATAGGCGGTGCGCGCGGCGGATCGGTAGCCGCCGGCGAGCGCGAGCGTGCCGAGCTCGTTGAGCGCGTCAAAATGCGTCGGATCCCCGCGCAGCACATCGACGTAGGCGAGCTTCGCGCCCTCATCGTCGCCGCGCCGGGCGAGCGCGCGCGCGCGCTCGAGTGCTTCCGCCGTTCTCATCGCTTCCGCCTTGGGCCGTGGACCCGGGAACCCGGGCTCAATTCTGCATCACGGCATCCCCCGCTCTCAAAGCCGCAGCCCGCCGCTGATCGGGATCACTTCGCCCGTGATGTAGGAGGCGCCGGCGCAGAGGTACACGATGAGCTCGGCGTAGTCCTCGGGCTGCCCCACCCGCGCGAGCGGCACGCTCGATCGGGCGAGCGCCTCGAGGTCGCCGAACGAGCACGGCCAGTTCGAGTTCACGTGGCCCGGCGCGATGCCGTTCACGCGGACGGCTGGCGCGAGGCCGCGTGCCAGCTCGCGCGTGAGGCCGGCGAGCGCAGCCTTGGCGGTGGCGTACGCCGTGCTGCTCCCTCCGCCGCCGAAGGCGGACACCGACACCGTGTTGACCACCGCGCCGCGCCTTTCCTTCAAAGCGCCCGCGAGCGCCTTGGTCATCCAAAATGCGCTCAGCAGGTTGACGCGCAGAATCCGATCCCAGAAATCGTCCGTGAGCGCCTCGAGATCCGACGGCGGAATCGGTGCGCGCGTGAAGGGCGCGCCGGCGTTGTTCACGAGGTAGTCGAGGCCGCCGAGCGCCTCGAGCGCGTGCGTGGCCGCCTGTCGGGCCGAGGCCGGATCGCCGAGATCGCCCGGTGTTGCCTCGACCGCGAGCCCCTCGAGCTTCAGGCGCTCTACGGCGGCCTCGAGCGGCTCGCCCGGCAAGTCGTTCAGCGCCACGCGTGCGCCGCTGCGCGCGAGCAGAGCCGCCGTGGCGAAACCGATCCCTGAGGCGCTGCCGGTCACGAGCGCGCGCCTGCCTTCGAGCTTGAATTCGATCATCGGCGCACTCCCCGCCACTTGTGTTGTCTACCCCTCATCGTACGATGAGGGGAATTGTGGGATGTTCCAGGCATTGGTGGTGGACAATAACGGCGGAACGGTGACCGCGTCCATGCAGACCGTCAGCGAGGCGAGTCTCCCGGCCGGCAACGTCCTCGTGGGGGTGGACTACTCGACCGTCAACTACAAGGACGGCCTCGTCGTCACCGGCGCGGGCGGGCTGGTGAAGCGCTATCCGCACGTGCCCGGCGTCGACTTCGCGGGCACGGTCCTCGAAAGTGCATACCCCTCCCATCGCCCGGGTGACAAAGTGGTGCTCACCGGCTGGCGCGTCGGCGAGGTGCAGTGGGGCGGCTACGCGCAAAAGGCCTCCGTCGACGGCGACTGGCTCGTGCCGCTGCCCGCCGGGTTCACTGCGCGGCAGGCCATGGCGGTCGGCACGGCCGGATTGACCGCCATGCTCGCCGTCATGGCGCTCGAGGCCCACGGACTCACGCCGAGCGCGGGCGAAGTGCTCGTCACCGGCGCGGCCGGCGGTGTTGGATCGGTGGCCGTCGCGATTCTCGCCCGGCTCGGATACCAGGTCGTCGCGTCGAGCGGTCGCGCCGACGCGCATGAGTATCTCCGCAGCCTCGGAGCGGCGACGGTCATCGACCGATCGCCGTTCGCGGAGACCGCCAAGCGGCCGCTCGAGGGGGAGCGCTGGGCGGGCTGCATCGACTCGGTCGGCGGCAACACGCTGGCGCGGGTGCTCGCGCAGACCAGGTACGGGCGCTCGGTGGCCGCGGTCGGTCTCGCGGGCGGAAACAAACTCGAGCACACGGTGATCCCCTTTCTGCTGCGCGGTGTGAGCCTGCTCGGCATCGATTCGGTCATGTGCCCTAGGGCTAAGCGGCTCGAAGCGTGGAATCGCCTCCAGGCGAGTCTGCCGCTCGACAAACTCGAGGCGATGACGAGCGAGGTCACTCTCGATGAGGTGCCGCGCGTCGCTGCGCAGATTCTTCAAGGACGAGTCCGCGGACGCGTGGTCGTCGACGTCAACAAGGGTCCCTCGCCATGAGGGAATTGGAAGCGCACTTCAGGTGTGTCTCGATACGCCGACATTTGAAGACTATTGTCAAGTCGACTTAGACTCTCACCCATGAACCACGGCAAGCTTCAACACGTTCCCTTCGGCGAAGCGCTGATTGTGGGCAGCGTCGAGGAGTTGGTCCGTCACGGTCGGCAGGCCGGGACCGAAGCGATCAGTTGGCTCCGCGACGGCGCCGATCGGTGGCACACGGTGATTCGCCAAGTTCAGGCGACCGTGAATCTTGCCGACA
>JBEKVP010000150.1:0-6281 GCA_049513935.1 Steroidobacteraceae bacterium | reverse complement strand
CTCCGAGGCGCGGTCCGCGGCCGTCACCGGAGACTCGTCCGCCTTGCGCTCCACGGACAGGTGGCCGTTGAAGTGATCCCATACGATCGCGCCGCCGCGCGCGGCGCAATCCACCATCGATTCCAGCAAACGGCTGCGGTCATCCCGCTGCATCGACATCGTTCGAATACCTCCGGTGGCCCCGACGCGCAATCTAGGCTAAGCGTCGGAGCTAGCGCCCCTATCGATCGACGGGCCGAATCGCTCTGCTCACCGCAAACGACCGCGCTCCACTGATGATAATACGGCGCCGCTCGAGATGCGCGGCGGCTACTTCTTGAGCGTGACCCAGATCAAATCGATGGGCTCCGTACCGATGTTTCCGGACTCATGCCCCACGCTCAAGGGGATCGTAGGCATCCAGCCGACCTCGCCGTCCGGCGCAGGCTCCGGATACGGGTGCTGCGCCTCGGTCTTCGAGCGAGCCGCCCACTGGCCGCCCTTGATGTGAATGTAAAGCATGTCCGGATGGTGGGCATGCACGCCTTCCCATTGGCCGGGATTCACGGTGAAGCGCTGCACGATCACGAAATCGTTCTCGAGCAAATCCTCGCCCGGAATGTTCGGATAATTGAGGTAGCGGTACTTCGGCTGCCCGTCGGGGCCCGCCGCGGCGCGTGTGGCCACCGGCTTGAGATTGACACAGATGATCTCGACCGGCGCAGGGCCCGTGTTGGTGCTGCCGGGATCCGGCGCGGCATGCGCGCTTTGCCACTCGACTCGTCCGTCCCGCCAGAGCGTCGAGCGGCCCGAGGCCGCGGTGAGCACGCCGCCTTTCACGAACACCAGGAGCTGATCCGCAGGGTGCGTGTGCAATCCCGTCGACATGCCCGGCGCGATGACGAATTTCTCGACGCGCACTCGCGCGTTCTCGAGCACTACTTCGCCCTTGAGATTGGCGTAGGTCGAGGCGCGCTCGCCGCTCACCGCCGCATTGGCCGGCGCCCCGTGATCGGCCGCCCTAGCCGCCTCTTTCGCAGGCGCGGCCGCACCGAGCGCAAGGGCAAGGAGCAGCACTGACAGTCGAAGAACGGCACTTGGCATGAAAATCTCCTGGCGATCCGCGGCGGCCCCGGCGTCAGATCTTGTTGTGTTCGGCCGCCTCGCTAGTCTAGCGCAGCCGCCGCGCGATGTTCGCTGCTCCATACCTTGTCTCCCATTGGGAACGTGCGGTGAGAGCGACATTCGACCGCGAGATCTCATGAGCCTATACCGAACGCGGGAACACATGGCCAGCGGACGGCCCCACAACGCTTCAACTACTGGGGGTGACTCATGCGATCGGGACATTCGTTGGCTTCCTGCCTTTCCTGGGCCGCGTTGGCGGCGGCAGCATCTCTCAGCGCGCTCGCCGCGGCCAATCCGACCGATCCCGGCGTGCGCAGCGCGCCGACCGACAACGGTCCGCCCGTTCCGCTTAGCGGGCTCGGGGTGGATGAGCTCGCCTTCTTCGACGACGGACTCGTGCGATTCAATACCGTCGAGGTGGTGAGCGGCGCGCTGCCGAACCAAGGCAACGGGCTCGGTCCGCGCTTCAACTCGACGAGCTGCGGGTCGTGCCATTTCCAACCCTACGTCGGCGGCAGCAGTCCCGCGCAAAACCCGCTCTTGACCATCGCGACCGCCAATGGAGCCAGCAACGAGATCCCATGGTTCATCACAGCGCAAGGACCGATCCGCGAGGCGCGATTCGTACTCTCGAACGGCGTGCACGACGGCGGGGTACACAATCTGTTCGTGGTGAGCGGCCGTGCCGACGCGGGCAGCTGCGCGATTCAGCAGCCGACGTTCACGCCCGCGGGCAATCCGCTGACCGGTCAGGGCGGAAATCCCAACATCGTGTTTCGCATCCCGACGCCGATCTTGGGCGCCGGCTTGATCGAAGCCATTCCGGATTCCGCGATCCTTGCGAACCTGGCAACGAATGCCGGTCCCAACAGTAAGCTCGGCGTGTCCGGTCACGCCAACGCCATTCTCGGCGGGAACACCAATCTGAGCGCCAACGACGGCACCATCACTCGCTTCGGCTGGAAGGCACAGAACAAATCCTTGCTGATGTTCGCGGGCGAGGCCTACAACGTCGAGATGGGCATCTCGAACCAGTTGTTTCCGCAGGAGCGCGATGAGACGCCGAACTGCCAGGGCGGCCAGGCAACCCCCAACGACACGGACAACTTCGTGAGCTCCTCGAGCTCTCCCGCGACGGCCGTGCTCTCCGATATCGAAGCGTTCGCGAACTTCATGCGGATGCTCGCCCCGCCGGCACCGGCGCCCGCGACCCCATCGACGATCAACGGGCGCGCCGAGTTCGTGAACGTGGGCTGCGCGGCGTGTCACACGCCCTCGTATACGACCGCAGCGGCAATCGCATCGGGCTCATTGCGCAGCCCCAGTCCCGCCCTGTCCCGACAGACCGTGAATCTCTTCTCCGACTTGCTGGTGCATCACATGGGCCAGGGCCTCGCCGACGGCATCACGCAGGGCTCGGCCGGGCCGGACGAGTTTCGCACGGCGCCTCTGTGGGGCGTGGGAGAGCGGGTCTACTTCCTGCATGACGGCAGGACTTCCGACCTGCTTGCCGCCATTCAGGCGCACGCGAGCTCGGGCAGCGAGGCCAACAACGTGGTGCAGCGATTCAACGCTCTGAGCTCGTCGCAGCAGCAGGACGTGCTCAATTTCCTGCGCTCCCTATGAGCCTGCAGCATGTTAGCCTTGCGACGCCATGCATCAGCCCTCGCCGCAGCCGCGGCCCTCCGTCTTCTACGATTACCGCGTCCGCCCCTACCGGCAGAGCGCCGATCGAGGCGGGCGGGCTCATGCACCCGTCGTCATCGTCGGCGCAGGCCCGATCGGGCTGCTCACCGCGATCGGTCTCGCGCGCTTCGGCGTGGGCTCGATCGTCTTGGAGGAGGACGTTCAAGTCTCGCACGGCAGCCGCGCGATCGTGCTCACGCGGCGCTCCTTGGAGATCCTGCAGCAGCTCGGCGTCGACCGCGCGTTTCGTACCAAGGGACTCCCCTGGTCCTTCGGGCGTTCCTATTATCGCGGCAAGGAGATCTATCGCATGGTGATGCCGCACGATGAGGGCGACCGGTTTTTGCCGGGGCTCAACATCCAGCAGCAATACACCGAGGAGTATCTGATCGACGCCTGCGCATCGAATCCGCTCATCGAGCTGCGCTTCGGCCAAAAACTCCTCGGCCTCTCGCCAGGCGCGGACACGGTGACCTTGCACATCGACACGCCCGACGGCGAGCACACGCTCGGCGCGGACTGGGTCGTCGCCGCCGACGGCGGCCGCTCCACCGTGCGGCGGCTCCTCGGGCTGCGCATGGAAGGCCGAGCGTACGCGGGAAATTTCGTCATCGCCGACATCCGCGCGAACATCGACTTGCCCACCGAGCGCTTGTGCCACTTCGACCCGGCGTGGAATCCCGGCAACAACGTGTTGGTACACCGCCAGCCCGACGAGATGTGGCGGATCGATTTTCGGCTTCCCGACGGCGAGACGCCGGAGGAGGCGCTCGAGCCTTCGCTCTTGCGCCGGCGAATCGACGCCGTGCTCGAGATGATCGGCAGGACGACGCCGTGGGAATTGGACTGGGCTACGGTGTACTCCGCGAGCGCCCTTACCCTGCCCGAGTTCGTCCACGGCCGAATCGCGCTGGTGGGCGATGCCGCGCACCTCTTGCCGATCTTCGGCGTGCGCGGCTGCAACACCGGCATTCAGGATTGCCACAACCTCGCCTGGAAACTCGCCTTCGTGGTCAAGGGCTGGTCGGGCGAGGAGCTCCTCGCCAGCTACTCGAGCGAATGCGTCGCCGCCGCGCGCGAGATCTGCGAGGAGGCAGGCAAGAGCACGCGCTTCATGACGCCGCCGAGCAAGGGATTTCGGCTCATGCGCGACGCCGTGCTGTCGCTCTCGCTCACCGAGGATTTCGTCAAGGATCTGCTGCACTGGCGTACCTCCCGGGCGCATGAGCATCGATCCTCGCCGCTCAACAGCCCGGAAGCCGAACGCGAATTCACCGGCGGGATCGCCTGCGGGCAGGCCGCGCGCAACGTGCGGCTCGGGCAGGACGATTATCTGTTCGATCGATTCGGCGCGCGGTGCGGCTTCTGCGTGATGGCGTTCGCCGGCGCGGACGGTCTCACGCCGGATCTCGAGGAGATTCTCGCCGCGGTTGGGCGACTGCCTTATCCGGTGATTCGCGCAGTCGTCGAAAGTCCGCTCGCGCGTTTGCCGCAGGACCGCGCCGACGGCCCCGACCGCGCCGACCGCGCCGACAGCGCCGACAGCGCCGACAGCGCCGACAGCGCCGAGCTGACGCTCATCGACGAAGGTGGGCATATCGCGCGCAAATACGCCGCGGAGCCCGGTACGGTGTACGTACTTCGCCCCGATCGCCACGTCTGCGCCCGCTGGCGGCGCGCCGATGCCGGCCGAGTGTGCGCAGCGCTGGCTCGAGCGGCGGGTCCGCCGCGAGCTTGAGGCCTTTACCGCGCTCCTAAGCGGGGACGAGCGCGAGCACGCGCAAGGGGCTGCCCGAGCCGTTCACGATCTTGAGCGGCGGCGCGATCACCACCGCGCCGGTCGGCGGCAACTGATCGAGATTGGTCAAGCTCGCAAGCCCGAAGCGGTTCGCTCCGTGCATGATCGTGTGGCACGGGAACATGGGATTGAACGTGGCGGCCTGCCCCGCGTCCGTGCCGACAGTCTCCACGCCGACGCCCAGGATGTCCCGCTCGCGCGCGAGGAACGGAACACACTCCGGATGAAAGCCGGGCGTGTGCGAGCCGTCCGGGCCGACGTTCAAAAACGCGTCGCCGCCGCGCTTCGACCAGTCGGTGCGGATCAGCACCCACGCATGACTTGGGATGCGTCCGTGGCGGCTCTCCCATTCCTCGACGACGCCTTGAGTGAGCAGAAAATCCGCGCTCTCGCGCACCTGGCGCGCGACATCGATGACGCACGCCGGACCGATGAACCGATCCACCGGGATGTTGTGGGTGGCGTTGTCGGGATAGTCCTTGCCCGTGACCCAATGCACCGGCGCATCGAAGTGCGTGCCCGTGTGCTCCCCGCAACTGATGTTGTTCCAGTACCAGGCCGGCCCGCGCGAGTCGTAGCGCGAGATCTCCTCGAGCGAGAAAGGCTTCGAGGGCGCGAACTGGGGCGGCAGACGGATCGTCTGCGTGGACGCATCGAGCGGCATGGTGAGATCGACCACGCGGATGCCGCCGCGGACGATCGCCTCGGCCAGTGTGGAGAGTGTCTGCGCGGAGCTGGGCATGGGTATCTCGCAGTGCTAGTAGTTGATCGAGGGATTATCCCCCGGATAAATGACGCCGACCACATCGAAGCCGCCGGGGGTCGTGCATTGCACGGAATGCAGTTGCTTGCCCGGCAGGAACAGCACATCCCCCGCCCGCACGGCCGTCTTGGTCGTCTCGGTCCACACGACTCCGGCGCCGTTCAAGAAGATGAGCGCCTCCTCGTACAGATGCCGGTGGGGCTCCGCTTTGGAGAATGGAATGTTGCCGATGAACTGTGTCACCACGGTCGAGCCGTGCTCGCGGGCGATGAGGAGTTGATAGTACCGCTCGGCCATCTTGTGGCGCTGGGAGGCATCGACCGAGGCGCAGCGGTGCGGGAATTCGGAATCGAAGCTCGCCGGCATCTCATCGAGCCAGGCCAGCTGCTCGCTGCCCGGGCCGTTCGAGATGAAGAACTTGAGCGGCGCGTCCACGGAGTTGTCGATCCGGTACGCCTCGCTCGGCAGGATGTAGATTCCGGTGCGCGGCCCGGCGCTGAAGCGCCGCCCGCCGATCACGATCTCGCCGCGGCCTTCGCTCACGAACAACACGGTATGCCGGCCGTCCGCCGAGATGACGGGCGAGCTGCCGCGCGCCGCCTCCGCGTAGAACTGCGACTGAAAGAGCGACCCGAGCGAGGGGTTGACGACCGTGCAATAGCGCAGAGTGCCGCGTGCCGCGAGCGGCGCCCGCGTGGTCGCGAATACGTAGCACTGGCCGTCGAGCGGCACGATCGGTCCGCCTCCCGCCTCGACCATCGCAACCCGCCGGTTCTCCGGACTGTCCGGATCGTCCTCGAAATACCCGCCGGGCAAGTTGCTGTGGCTGCCGTCGCAAAAGGGCCCCGTACGCGTGTGCTTGCAGCCGCAGAAGATCACATCCTCGTTGCGCTCGGCCTTGAACGCGATCGGCAGCAGTCCCGTGCC
>JBEKVP010000149.1:0-6299 GCA_049513935.1 Steroidobacteraceae bacterium | reverse complement strand
GGGCGATGCCCGGAACTGGCTTGCCGTGCCAGGCGTCGATGGTCGCGGTATCGCCGATGACGAAGATCTCCGGGTGTCCGGGCGCGCTCAAGTCGCTCGCCACCTTGAGCCGCCCGGCATTATCGGCCGGCATATCCAGCCAGGATGCCGCGGGTGATGCGCGCACGCCGGCCGCCCAGAGGATGACTCTCGCCGCCAGCGACTGTCCGCCGAACACGACGCCTTGTGCTCCGCACTCGCTCACCGGCGCGCCCGTTTGGATCTCCACGCCGAGCCGCTCGAGCGCGACGTGGGCGTAGGCGGACAGATCGGGCGTGAAGGTCGGCAAGATGCGCGGCCCGGCCTCGATCAGCAGCACGCGGGACTTGCGCGTGTCGATGCTCCGGAACTCGTCCGGCAATGTCACGTGCGCGAGCTCGGCGATGGCGCCCGCGAGCTCGACGCCGGTGGCGCCGCCGCCGACGATCACGAAGGTGAGCCACGCGCGGCGGCGCGCCTCGTCGGCCTCGCGCTCCGCGTGCTCGAACGCGAGCAAGATGCGCCGCCGGATCGAGGTTGCGTCCTCCAGCGTCTTCAGTGCGGGGGCGTATGGCTCCCACTCGTCGTGGCCGAAATAAGCGTGACGCGCGCCGGTCGCTAGCACGAGCGTGTCGTAGCTGATTTCGGCCCCGTCCGCGAGCAACATCCGGCGGCGATCCGCGTCGATTCCGCTGACCGTTCCGAGCAGCGTCGTGATCTCCTTGCGCTTGCGCAAGAGCTGGCGGATCGGCCAGGCGATCTCCGAGGTCGCGAGCGTCGCGGTGCCGACTTGATAGAGCAACGGCTGAAACAGGTGGTGATTGCGTTGATCGACTACGGTGATGCGGACGGGGGCGCCGGACAGGCCGTGCGCCACGGCGAGCCCGCCGAAGCCGGCGCCGGCGATCACGACGTGGTGCGCGCCCCGCTCGCTCACGGGTCGGTCTCGACCGACGGCCGCCCCGCCTCCGGCTCTGGCGCCTGCGCGGCTTCTGCCCGAGGCAATTGCTCCTGCCCCGCCACGGCTTCGGCGGCCGCCTCGACGGGAGAGCCTTCCACCGCGTAGCCCGCGGCGACCCAGGCATCGAGGCCGCCGAACAACGGTCGTACCAACTTGAACCCCTGATTGACGAGCATCTTGGCCACGCGCGCCGCCGATGCCTCGCTCGGACAAGTGCAGTAAAGGACGATCTCGCGGTCTCTGGGAAGATGTCCGATGTGCCGGCCCACGGCATCCACGGGAACGTGAATCGCCCCCGGTATCCAGCGCGGCTCGAGCTCGCGCGCGGTCGGCGAGCGGACATCGACGATGATGGGCTCCGCGCCCGCCTCGATGAGCCCGTACAGCTCGGCGACGCCGATGCGCGCCATGCGCAACGTCTTGAAGAAACGCGAGCGCTCCCACCACTTGAAGGCGACGTAGCCGGCGAGCAGCCCCGCGACCAGCATTCCGGCCACCCCGCCGATGCGGTCGAGATGCATCAGCAACGTAGCGATTTGCGTCTTGAACAGCATCCCCGCTGCAAGACCGCAACCCACCCAGAGCATCGCGCCCGCGGTGCTCAAGAGGATGAATCGCAGCCAGCCGATGCGCAGGGCACCCGCGAGCGGCGGGGCAATGATGGCGAGGCCGGGGATGAACTTGGCGATGACGAGCGAATTGATTCCCCAGCGCTCGAAGCGCGACTGAGTCTGGCTGACGCAGGAGTCGGGCTCGAGCGAAATGCGGCACAGGGTTTTCAACACCCGGATGCCGTAGACCTGGCCGACCAGGAACCACCCGCAGTCCGGCAGCACACACGCGATCACCGATACCCCGAAGAGCGAACCGAGCGCGATGCTGCCGCCGGCCGCGAGCGCCCCGGCGACGATGAGCGTGGGCATGGCCGGCACCGGGAGACCGATCTGGTCGAGCAGTATGTTGGCGCCGACGACCAAGAGCCCGTAGTGCGAGATGAGCAAGACCAGTTGCTGCGTCAAGGGCGCCTCCCGCCGCCACGGCGCTCGATGTCGGGCAGGAACGCCGTGATCACGCCGAGAAGCGGCAGGAAGGCGCAGACCCGGTAGACGAACTGGACCCCGTGCCGGTCCGCCAATCCACCGAGCACGGCGGCGCCGATGCCGCCCATGCCGAACGCGAAGCCGAAGAACAGCCCCGACACCGCGCCCACCTTGCCGGGCATGAGCTCCTGTGCGAACACGAGAATGGCTGAGAAGGCCGAGGCCAGGATGAGTCCGATGACTACGCTCAAAGCGGCGGTCCACGCGAGATCGACGTACGGCAAGAGCAGGGTGAAGGGCGCCACTCCGAGAATCGAAAACCAGATCACGCGCTTGCGCCCCACGCGATCGCCGATGGGACCGCCGATCAAGCCGCCGAGCGCGGTCGCAAACAGGAACAGAAACAGATACATCTGGGCCGACTGCACGGACAGGCGAAATTTCTCGATCAGGTAAAAGCTGTAGTAGCTCGAGATGCTCGCGAGGTAGAAGTACTTCGAGAAAATGAGCACGATCAGGATCGCCACCGACCACGCGACGCGGCTCGTCGAGAGCCGGAACGTCGCGTGGGCGGATGTTCTGGCCGAGGCCGGCCGGTCGAGATGTCGGCGCTTGTACCAGTCGCTCACATTCCACAGTACGGCGATGGCGAGGATCGCGGCGAGCGCGAACCAGGCCACGCTCGCGCGGCCGTTCGGGATGATGACCCACGCGGCGAGCAACGGCCCGACCGCGCTGCCGCCGTTTCCGCCAACTTGAAAAATGGACTGTGCCAGACCGTGCCGGCCGCCCGAGGCGAATCGTGCGATGCGCGCGGATTCCGGATGAAAAATCGAGGAGCCGGCGCCGACCAGCGCGGCCGCCAGCAAGACGCTCGGGTAATTCGGCGCGAACGCCAGGGTCACGAGCCCGGCCAGCGTGAAGCCCATGCCGGCGCTCAACGAATGCGGCTTGGGGTGTTTGTCGGTATAGGCGCCTATGAGAGGCTGAAGGACCGATGCGCAGAGCTGATACGTGAGCGTGATTGCGCCGATCTCTGCGAAGCTCAGCTGAAACTCGCCCTTCAACACCGGATAGATCGCGATGATCAACGACTGGATCATGTCGTTGAGAAAGTGAGAGAAGCTGATCGCGCCCAGAACTCGAAAGCGCGTGCGAGCGCCCTCTGTCCGCGTCTGTCGATCGGCCGTCAAACTATCCTGCATGATTCACGCTCCGAACTGTCTACCCTACTAGCTACTTGCTCAGCTGTCCTGCGAGAATGCGCCGATGAATCGATTCGAGCCATACGTCTTCCTCAAGGGACTCGCATCGCGCTGGGACGTGCTGGCGTTCATCGTGGTCATCGGCTTGATCGCGTTCCTCGGCGAGACCGCGCGCGGCCTGTTCGCGCCGTTGACCCAGCTCGCGGTCGCGCCGCTCTCGCTCGATCCCATACATCTGCCGGAATACGCGGCGCGGACTACCTTCCGCATGCTCGCGGCCCTGCTCGCTTCGATGGTCTTCACGCTGACATACGCTACCTGGGCCGCCAAAAGCGAGCGCGCGGGCAGGCTCCTGGTACCCATCCTGGATATTTTACAGTCGGTGCCGATTCTAGGTTTCATTTCGATTACCAGCGTGTTTTTCCTGTCGCTCGCGCCGGGGCGTGTGCTCGGGGCGGAGTTCGCGGCGATTTTCGCCATCTTCACCAGCCAGGCCTGGAACATGGCGTTCAGCTTTTATCAGTCGCTGCGTACCGTACCGACCGAACTCATCGAGGCGGCCGAGTCGTTCCGGCTCTCGCCCTGGATGCGGTTCTGGCAGCTGGAGACGCCGTTCGCAATGCCCGCGCTCGTGTGGAACATGATGCTGTCGATGTCGGGCGGCTGGTTCTTCGTGGTCGCATCCGAATCGATCACGGTGGGGCATTCGGCGGTCGCGCTGCCGGGCGTCGGCTCCTACATCGCGCTTGCGATCGAGGAGAAAAATCTGGCCGCGATCGGCTGGGCCATCGCGACCATGCTGATCGTGATCCTGCTCTACGATCAGCTCCTGTTCCGGCCGCTGGTCGCCTGGGTCGACCGTTTCAGGGTGGAGCAGGAGCCCGGCGAACGGGTGCCGGAAGCCTGGGCGCTCACCATGATGCGCCGCTCGCGCCTCATCAAGACCGCATCGCTCGCCTTTCACAACCTGGTTTTCTGGACCAGCCGCCTGGTGAAGCGCAACCGCAAGCCGGTCGTCGAGCCGGTCGAGCGCCCCAAACGGCGGAGCCTGGATTGGTTGTGGGTGTTGCTGATCATCGCCGCCGTCGTGCTCGGGCTCTGGCACCTCGTCGCCGGGCTGATCGCGGATACCTCGCCGAGCGAGGCGCTGCACGTCTGCGGTCTCGCCTGCATCACCATGGTGAGGGTGTTCGTGTTGATCGCGCTCGCGAGCATCGTGTGGGTTCCGATCGGCATCTGGGTCGGGATGCGGCCGCGCGCCGCGCAGATCGTGCAGCCCATCGCGCAGTTCATGGCGGCGTTTCCCGCGAACCTGCTGTTCCCGCTCGCGGTGTACGGCATCGTGGTGTGGAAGCTCAATCCCGACGTCTTCCTCAGTCCCCTGATGATTCTCGGCACGCAGTGGTACATTCTGTTCAACATAATCGCCGGCGCGAGCACGATTCCGGCGGAGATGCGCTACGCGGCCACCAATTTCGGCATCAAGCGTTGGCTCTGGTGGCGCAAGGTCGCGCTGCCGGCGGTGCTGCCGTTCTACGTCACGGGCGCCATCACCGCGTCGGGCGGATCGTGGAACGCGGCGCAGGTCTCCGAGCTCGTGAGCTGGGGACACACCCAGATCCGAGCGCGGGGACTCGGATCCTACATCGCCGACGCGGCGGCGGCCGACAACTTTCATCAAATCGTGCTGGGCGTCGGCGTAATGAGCCTGTTCGTGGTGGTCATCAACCGGCTCTTCTGGCGGCCCTTGTATTACTACGCCGAGCGCAAATATCGAATGACCTGACAGGATGCGACCATGAACACCTCACCCCTGCTGCAGTGTACCGAGGTACGTAAGGCATTTCCCAAGCCGGACGGCGAGGAATTGCTGGTGCTCGAGGGCATGAACCTCGAGCTGCGTGAGGGGCAGATCATGGGGCTCTTGGGCCGTTCCGGATCGGGCAAATCGACGCTGTTGCGCTTGATCGCGGGGCTTGCGGAACCGAGCGCCGGCCACGTGCGGTATCTAGGGGCTCCCGTGACCGGGCCGGCGCGCGGCATAGCGATGGTGTTTCAGAGCTTCGCACTGTTTCCCTGGCTCACCGTGTTCGAGAACGTCGCGCTCGGCCTGGAGGCGCAGTATCTGCCGCGCGCCGAGATCCGCAAGCGCTCCCTCGCGGCGATCGATCTCATCGGACTCGACGGCTTCGAGTCGGCCTATCCGCGCGAGCTCTCCGGCGGCATGCGGCAACGCGTCGGCTTCGCCCGCGCGTTGGTCGTGCACCCCAACATCCTGCTCATGGACGAGCCGTTCTCGGCGCTCGACGTGTTGACCGCCGAAACGCTGCGCACGGACTTCCTCGACCTGTGGGCCGAAGGGCGGATGCCGATCAAAGGCGTGATCCTGGTCACGCACAATATCGAAGAGGCGGTCTTGATGTGCGATCGGATCCTCGTATTCGGCAGCAACCCAGGTAGGATCTTGAGCGAGATCAAAGTCAGCTTGCCGCAACCGCGCAACCGCCTCGACCCGAGCTTTCGCGACCTGGTGGAGCGCATTTATGTCGAAATGACGGCGCGCCCCAAGACGGGCGGCCCGGGCGGCCGGCAAGAGCGCTTCCCCGGCCTCGGGATAGGCAGCGTGCTGCCGCACGTCGGTTCCAATCTGCTCTCCGGTCTGCTGGAAGCGGTTGCCGCGCCGCCCTTCAACGGCAAGGCGGATTTGCCCGAGATCGCGTCCAATCTGCAGATGGAGATCGACGAGCTGTTCCCGGTCGCCGAGACGCTGCAGATGCTGCGCTTCGCGGAGTTGGAGGGCGGCGACCTCAAGCTCACCGAGGACGGCTTGGCGTTCGCCCACGCCGACATCGACGAGCGCAAGCGCGTCTTCCTGCGCCACTTGCTGGCTTATGTCCCACTCGCGGCCCACATTCGGAGGGTGCTCGATGAGCGCGCGAGCCATTCCGCCCGCAAAAGCCGCTTTATCGACGAGCTGGAGGACTTCATGAGCGAGGAGGACGCGGACCAGACCCTCCGCGCGGTGGTGCGCTGGGCACGCTACGCAGAGGCTTTTGCCTCCGACGACGAGAATGC
>JBEKVP010000148.1:0-6302 GCA_049513935.1 Steroidobacteraceae bacterium | reverse complement strand
ATAAAGGTGTGCTCTCGGTGCCTCGGGTCAGGGCGCCGTGTATACCGTCTTGCCGCCGACCACGGTCATGATCACGCGCGTCTTGCCGATGTCATCGAGCCTCGCCGCGAAAATGTCCTGCGAAAGCACGGCTAGATCGGCGAGCTTGCCGGCCTCGAGCGTACCGACCTGATCGTCGGCGAATGCCGCGTACGCCGAGCCCAGGGTATAGGCGCGCACGGCGTCCTCGACCTTGATACGCTCCTCCGGCACGTAGACCGCGCCGGCCGGCACCGCGCCGCCTTGCGCGGCACCGTCGAGCGGCTGCCCGGCCACGTTGGCCGTGTCGGCCGACTTCCACACCTGCCGCGTGGCCGTCTGCTGGATCGCGACGAACGGATTCGGCGGCCAGGTGCAGGGCCAATCGCTCGAGAACGCGAGGGTCGCGCCTTTCTCGATGAGACTGTGCCAGCGGTCCGACGGGATGGACTCGGCCGGATCGAAGTTGCCGCCGTCCTCGCCGCAGCAGAACGTCGGCTGCATGACGGCGACGACGCCGAGCTCGGCAAATCGTGGCAGATCCGCCGCGTCGACGAGGTCGGCATGCTCGATGCGCAAGCGCCGATCGCGCGGACCGTGCGCCTGTTCCATGCGCTGATATGTGTCGAGCACCATGTGCACGGAGTCCGCCCGCAGCGCGTGCGTCATGAGCTGATAGCCGCGCTCGTCGAGCGCCATGACCAGCTGCTCGTATTCCTGCGGCACGTACACCAGCGGCGGGACGAGTCCCGTGCTGCCGTCGGCGAAGAACTTCACCAGATTCGCCGCCACCCAATCGTCGTGATACAGGTGGCGAGCCTGCTCGAGATCGGCGAGAAACTGCGGCGTCAAGCGGTGGGGTACGGCGACCGCACCGAAGGCGGTGCGCGTCCGCACCGTCAATGCGCCCTGATCGCGCAGCGTCGCGTAGAGCTTGAGCTCGGCGAGATCGCCGGTCGCGTTGACGACGCTCGTGATGCCGAAGCTGTTGAGATAATGACCGGCGGTCTTGAGCATCGCGAGCTGCTCTTTGACAGGAACGCGTGCGGCAACCGCGCGCGCCGTCAGTTGCATCGCGGCCTCGAGCAGCACGCCGGTGGGATGGCCGCTCGCGTCGCGGACCACGCCGCGCTCTTCCTCGGCGTCCGCCACCGGATGATCCGTCAAGCCCGACATCTCGAGCGCGGCGGCATTGAGCCACAGGGCGTGCTCCGAGGTGTTGTGGACCACGACCGGTCGGTCGGCGACCGCGCGATCGAGAATCTCGTGACGGGGGGTGGTGGGCGGCACGGTGCTGAAATCGGCGCGCGCGAACAGCACGGTATCGTGCGGGTGCGCGGCCGCATAGGCGCGCAGACGCTCGACCAGCGCGTCGGGCTTATCCGGCGTGACGCTCGATTCGGGCACGGAAAGATTGAGGCCATGCAGCGCGAACGCGCCGTACAGCATGTGCAGATGCGAATCGACGATGCCCGGTATGACGGTGCGTCCTTGCAGGTCGATCACGCGGGTGCGCGGCGTGCGGCGCTTGACGATCTCTTCGTTGGATCCGACGGCCTCGATGCGCGCATCCTTGATCGCGAGCGCGGCGGCCCACGGCGTGCCGGCGCTGCCGGTGTAGATGTGTCCGTGGACGAGCAGCGTGTCGCTCGCGTGAGCGGCATAGACCCATCCGCAAGCAAGCACGACCGCGCCCGCCGTGCGGCTTGAAGCAAGTCTTGGCATCGCCTTACGCTCCCGCAGTTCGCAAAAGCGGTAAGTATGCGTCAAAGATACCGCCCCATGCCAACCGGTAAGGGCAGCGCGGCAGGATTGTTCCGGCCGAGATGCGCGCCTATGATGCGGCCCCTTGGCTAGAGATTTTCACCAAACTGTGCGCGACGTGTGTCTGTGGCTTCCGGAGGCAGAGGAGTTTATGTCTCACGGATCGCCCAATTTCCGGGTGCGCGGCAAGACCTTCGCCACCTATGTGGTGAACCACCACGGCGATCAACGCGTCGCACTGTGGCTGCCTGCCCCCGACGGTGCGCAGGATCATCACGTGCGCGCGGATCCACGCAATTTCTACGTCCCCCCGTACGTGGGACCGCGCGGATGGCTCGGCGTCCGCATCGACAATGGTTTGTCGTGGAAGCGCATCGCGGGATTGGTGCGCGAGGCCTATGAGCACGTGGCGCCCGCAGTGCTCTGCGCGAAGATCGGCCCGATACCCATCATCAAGGCGCCGCGCAAGCTCTCGGCGAGCGAGATCGACCCGCTGCAGTCGACGCGCGCCAAAGCGGTGCTGAAACTGATGCGCAGAATTTGCCTCGGGCTCCCTGAAACCCGCGAGGGCGTGCAGTTCGGCCGCCCGGTCTGGCAGGCCGGCGCACGCAGCTTTGCCTTGGCGAGGCACGACGGCGACCGCCTCACCGTCTGCTTCTGGGTGGGTGCGGAGCGGCAGAGCTTGCTAACAGAGGATCCGCGCTACCGGATGCCGCCCTTTATCGGCCACAACGGCTGGATTGCGCTCGACGTCACGAAGCATTCGGACGCCGGCGAGGTCGCCAGCCTGGCGTTGCAAAGCTACCGGCACTTCGCGTTGAGGCGCATGCTGCGGGAGCTGCCGCCCGAATGACTGGGGCCGCAGCGCGCGCGGTGCGGCATCGATCATAGGCCAGTCGGCGTGATAGCGTCGGTGCCGGCCAGAGTACGAGGCGACATGAACGAGCACGGCGAATGGTTCGAGCGAATCTTCGAGGGACTGCCGGACGCGGTTATCTTGACGGGCCAGGATCAACGGATCGCGCTCGTGAATCGCCATGCCGAGGAGATCTTTGGCTATGCGCGCACCGAGCTCGTCGGACAGCCGATCGACATTCTGATCCCCGAGCGCCTGCGCAACCATCACGCTGAATTGGCAGCGGGCTTTATCGCAGCTCCGCAAGCTCGGTCGATGGGGCAGGGGCGCGAGATCCTCGGCGTGCGCAAGGACGGTGCCGAAATCCCCATCGAGATCGGACTCAACAGCCTCGAGACCCCAGCGGGTATTTTTGCGGTGGCCTCGATCATCGACATCAGCGAGCGGCGGCGCGCCGAGGAAGCCCAACAGCAAATGGCGGCGCTGGTCGAATCCGCCGAAGATGCGATCCTCACCAAGAATCTTTGGGGCATCGTCCGCAGCTGGAATCCGGGCGCCGAGCGGCTCTTGGGTTACCGCGCTGACGAGATCGTCGGCCGCCCGATCACGCTGTTGATCCCCGACGATCGTCAATCCGAGGAGACCGTGATTCTCGACAGCATCCGCAGCGGACGGCGCGTTGCCCATTTCGAGACGGTGCGGCGCTGCAAGGACGGCACGCTGATCGACGTTTCACTCACTGTCTCGCCGGTTCTCGACCGATACGGCGCCATCGTCGGCGCGTCGAAGATCATGCGCGATATCTCCCCGCGCAAGCGCGCCGAGAACGAGCTGCGCCGCAGCAATGCGGAGCTCGCGCGGACCAACCGAGAGCTCGATGACTTCGTCTATACAGCTTCTCACGATCTACGTGCACCCTTGACGGGCGTAAGCTCGCTGGCGCAATGGATCTTGGAAGACGACGCCTCGCTGAGCGCCGCCTCGCGTGAGCGTCTTGGGTTGATCCGCGGCCGCATCGAGCGTATGAAGCGCCTGCTCGACGACATCCGCGACTACGCGCGCGCCGGGCGCTATTCGGAGCCCATGGGCGAAGCGCTGACGGCCGCGGCGCTCGCAGCCGAAGTCGCTTCGACCTCGTATTCTCGCCCTGGCTTTTCGATCGAGTGCGATCCGTCTCTGGAGAGCGTTATGGTGTCGCGCATACCGCTCGAGCAGGTGCTGCACAACTTGATCGGCAACGCCATCAAGCATCATGATCGCGCGAGCGGCACGGTCACCGTGTCCGTCCGCGAAGGCGTTGCATATCATCGCTTTTTCATAGCGGACGACGGACCCGGAATTCCCACGGCGTATCGGGAGACCGTCTTCGAGATGTTCAAGACGCTGCAGCCGCGCGATGCGGTCGAGGGCAGCGGAATGGGACTCGCCCTGGTCAAGAAGATCGTCGGCCGGATGGGCGGGGAATGCGGGATCGAGGCGGCCGGCGCTCGCGGTGCCGTGCTCTGGTTCGACTGGCCGCGGTATGATCGCTCGTTGCGAGGTGTCCAATGAATGCTTCTCAGGTCACGATTTTGCTCGTCGAAGACGACGATATCGACGCGCAGACCGTGATGCGTGGACTCGCGAGCGCCAAGATCGTCAATCCCGTGGTGCGCGTGCGCGACGGCGTCGAGGCGCTGGAGTTGCTTCAAGGCACGGGCGGTAAGAAGCGGCTCGCCCCGCCTTACCTGCTGCTGGTCGACATTCGAATGCCGCGGCTCGACGGTCTGGGGTTGGTGCGCGCCATCCGCAACAACGCGTCGCTGCAGCGGACCATCGTCTTCATACTGACGACCTCGGATAGTGATGTCGACCGCATGAACGTCTACAATGAGCACGTGGCGGGCTACATCGTGAAGACCAATTCACCCGATCAGTTCCTGCGGCTCGCTCGCATGCTTGAGTACTACATCATGATCGTCGCGCTGCCGCCAACAGCGGTCGCCTGATCGGGGCGGTCAGGCGCCCGCGCCGACCAGCCACTGCTCGAGGTCGGCTTTTTGCAGAGGCTGCGGCTCGCGGCGTAGATATTCGGCGATCTCCGCTGCCGTGCGCGCTTTGCTGCAATAATAACCCTGATATTGGTCGCACCCGTAAGCGAGCAAGCCCGAAAGCTGGGCCTTGGTTTCCACACCCTCGGCCACTACGATCATCCCGAGCCCATGAGCGAGCGCGATCACGGCGCGTACGATCGAATCGTTCTTCGCCCCGGTACCGAGATCGTGGATGAAGCTGCGGTCGATCTTGAGCTTGCTCACCGGGAGCTGCTTCAGGTAATTCATGGAGGAATATCCGGTCCCGAAATCGTCGACGGCGATCTGAAAGCCAGAGCCGTGGAGTTGATCGAGAATCTCGGTCGATCGATGGGCGTCGCGCATGATGACCGACTCGGTGAGCTCGATGACCAGATTGTGCGCGCTCAACCCGTTGCGCGCGATCGATCCCTGGATGGTCGCGAGGATGTTCGGCTGCAGGAACTGACGGGCCGATAGATTGACGGCAACGCTGATCTGCTCGAATCCCTGATCGACCCAGGCGCGGGCCTGGCGGCACGATTCCTCCAGAACCCATCCGCCGATTTGCGCGATGGCGTCGCTCGCCTCGGCGAGGGGAATGAATTCGGCGGGAGAGACCCAACCCCGATGGGGGTGGCGCCAGCGCGCGAGCGCTTCCAAGCCCAAGATCCTGCCGCTCGCGACCTCCACCACGGGCTGGTAGTGGACCTCCAATTGCTCGAGCTCTACGGCGCGGCGCAAATCGCTCTCGAGCTGCAGTCGATCAATCGTGTAGATCGTGGTGCCGGGGACGAAGAATCGATACCCGTGGCCGCCGTCGCGCTTGATCTCGTACATCGCCTCGTCGGCGTGCGAGATCAACACTTCGGGCGTGGAATTGTCGAATGGGTGCGTGGTGATCCCGACGCTCGCCGCCAAATACAGTTCGAGGGGGCCGGCGGCGTAGATTCTGCTCACTGCCTGGACGATTTGTTCGCCGAGGCGCGCGACATCGTTGGCCATCTCGAGCCGCGCCAAGAGGAGAAATTCATCGCCCCCCAAGCGCGCCACGAATCCGCAATCGCCGATCGCCGCTTTGAGCCGCTGGGCGACTTCCCGCAAGATCGCATCGCCAAAGCCGTGGCCGAGCGAATCGTTGATGCTCTTGAAGCGGTCGAGATCGACGACCATGATTGCGAGCAGCGTGTGGGTCGTGGCAGCCTTGTCGATCTCATCCTGGAGCCGCTCGATGAACGCGGCGCGGTTGGGCAGATCCGTCAAGATATCGTGCGTCGATTGATACCGCAGGCGTGCGTTCACCGTCTCCAAACGCTGCGCATTCAAGCGCGTACGCGATTCGAGTTGTGCATCCAAGAGGGCAGTGATCAGTGTGATGGTCAGCAGCGCCAGCGTTGCGAGACCCACTACGACAGCGAGCCAGCGATTGTCGAGCGTCACGCTTCCCAAGCAAACGGCGCCCAGTGAGAACTTTGCGGCCGCCATCGCCGTGTAGTGCATGCCGGCGATGGCGCAGCCCATAATGACCGCCGCACCGAGACTCGCGGCCATGCGGTAAGAATGCCCGCTCGTGCGGATATTGAAGGTGAGCCAGAGTGCCGCGAAAGAGGCAC
>JBEKVP010000147.1:0-6334 GCA_049513935.1 Steroidobacteraceae bacterium | reverse complement strand
GATCAGCTCGAAGTCTATGCCCGCGTCGAAAATGTGACCGGCAAGCACTATGAGACGATCTATGAATACGGCACGCTCGGCCGCGTCGCCTACGCCGGGGTGCGCGCGAGTTTTTAGACAGGGGTTGGTGCCCGCGGCTCTGTTTCCGTTCCTCGGAAGCAAGGCATATCAAAAGACCGCTTTACCTCGGGCGGCGCCCATGGTGGCATGCGTGTCCTTCCGCCGACGGCGGAGAAAGCGGGGGCAGCCGATGCGCGACCGGCGTTACGACATCTTGTTCGAGCGAGTCGCGCTGGGACCCGTCACCGCGCGCAACCGCTTTTATCAGGTACCGCATTGCAACGGGCTCGGCTACCGCGACCCGAGTGCGCTCGCGGCCATGCGCGGCGTGAAGGCCGAAGGCGGCTGGGCGGTGGTGTGCACCGAGCAGGCGGAGATCCACTACAGCTCGGATATCACGCCGTTCATCGAGCTGCGGTTATGGGACGACCGCGATATCCCAGCGCTCGCGCGCATGGCCGACGCGGTGCACGAGCACGGCGCGCTCGCCGGCATCGAGCTTGCTTATAACGGTATGAACGGACCGAACCACTATGGGCGCGAAGTGCCGATGGGCCCCGCGGCTCTGCCGGTCGCGACCTTCTCGCACGAGCCGCTGCAGGCTCGGCGCATGGACAAGACCGACATCGCGAACCTGCGCCGCTGGCACCTGGCCGCAGTGCGCCGCGCAAAGGCGGCCGGCTTCGATGTGATCTATGTGTACGCGGCGCACTCGCTCAGCTTTCTTTATCACTTCCTGTCGCGCCGCTTCAACGATCGCAGCGATGAGTACGGCGGCTCGATCGAGAATCGGATTCGCTTGCTGCGCGAGGTCACGGAGGATGCGCGCAACGCCGTCGGCGCGAGCTGCGCCGTGCCGATCAGGATCTCGATCGACGATCTGTCGAGCGAAGGCGGCCTCAATCGGGCCGAGGTCGAGGACATGATCGGCTGCATGGCCGATCTTCCCGATCTTTGGGACGTGACGCTCGCAGGCTGGGAGAACGACTCGCGCACCTCGCGCTTCGCCGACGAAGGACACGAGGAGCAGTTCATCCGCGGAATCAAGCGATTGACGCGCAAGCCCGTGGTGGGCGTCGGCCGCTATACCTCGGTCGACCGCATGGTGAGCTTGGTGCGCGGCGGCGTGCTCGATCTCATTGGCGCCGCTCGCCCTTCGATCGCCGACCCGTTCCTGCCGCGGAAGATCGAGGAAGGGCGCATCGAGGACATTCGCGAGTGCATCGGCTGCAACATCTGCGTCGCCGGCGACTTTACTCAGTCGCCGCTTCGCTGCACCCAAAACCCGACCATGGCCGAGGAGTGGCGCAGAGGCTGGCATCCCGAGCGGGTCAAGCCGAAGGGCTCCGAGGGACCGGTGCTCGTGATCGGCGCCGGACCCGCGGGTCTCGAGGCGGCCCAGGTGCTCGGCAAGCGCGGATATTCCGTGACGCTTGCCGAGGCGCGACGCGAGCTCGGCGGGCGCGTACTCGACGAATCGCGGCTCCCGGGTCTCGCCGCCTGGATCCGAGTGCGCGACTATCGACGCGGGCAACTCGAGCGGCTGGCGAACGTGCAGGTGTTTCTCGACAATCGATTGACGGCCGAGGACGCGCTCGGCCTCGGCATACCGAAGATCGTGGTGGCAACCGGCTCGCGCTGGCGACGCGACGGGGTGGGGCGCTATCACACGCGGCCGATCGCGATCGATCGCGACGCGTGCGTGCTGACGCCCGACGATATCATGGCGGGCCGGTTGCCCGCGGGCCGGCGCGTGGTAGTGTGGGACGACGATCACTACTACATGGGCGGTGTCCTCGCCGAGCTTTGCGCCGAGCGCGGCTACGACACGCGTTACCTGACGCCGGCCTCCGAGGCGTCTACCTGGACGCGCGCGACGCTCGAGCAGCATTTCATCCAGACTCGCCTCTTGCGCAAGGGCGTGCACATCCAGACCTTCCGGGCGGTCCTGGAAGTGCAGCGCGGCGCGCTGGTGACTGCTTGCGTGTTCACCGGCGCGAGCGAGACGCTGGCGGCGGACGCCGTGGTGCTGGTGACGGCGCGGCTACCCGAGGACGGGTTGGCGCTCGAGCTCGAACGGCGCCGATCCGCCTGGGCCGGCGCCGGAATCGAGTCGGTCGCCGTCATCGGCGATGCCTTGGCGCCGGCCACCATCGCCCATGCGACATATGCGGGCCGACGATACGCCGAAGAGTGCGACGCGGCAGCGCCCGCCTCGGCAGCGCCCGGCGCGGACGCCGTGCCGTTTCGGCGCGAGATCACCGAGCTCGCGGGCTTGCCCAAACCGCCTGAGTCGGAGCATCCTGGCAGTTTGAGCTCTTGATAAGGTGAGCGATGAGCGAAGTCGAAGCCAAGGTGGCCCGGGGCGGTGCGCGCGCGGCACGCCGGGCCGCCCGAACAGCCCCGTTGCCCGACAACTTGCGCCCGGTGCGTCCCGGCATGTCCGGCGGCCACTACAAGCCGCTGTCGGATGCCGACGTGCTGCGCATTCACCATGCGGCGCTCGAGGTGCTCGAGACGATCGGGCTCGCCGACGCGACTCCGAGCGGCATTGAATACATGGCCAAGGCCGGCGCGCAGCTCACGCCACAAGGCCGCCTGGTGTTCCCGCGCTCGCTGGTCGAGGACACCGTGGCGCGCGCCGCGCGCCACTTCGTGCTGCACGGCCAGGAGCCGAAGCACGACATGGAGCCGTGGGGCTCGCGCGTGTATTTCGGCACGGCCGGTGCGGCGGTGCACATCGTCGATGCGAAGACCGGCATCTACCGCGACTCGACCACGAAGGATCTATACGACATCGCGCGCGTCGTCGATACGCTCGAGCACTTGCATTTCTACCAGCGCTCCGTGGTGTGCCGTGAGGTGGCCACTCCCTTGGAGATGGACATCAATACGGCCTATGCGAGCGTCGCGGGAACGACCAAGCACGTCGGAACGAGCTGGGTCCAGCCGCAGCACGTCGAGGCGAGCCTGGAGATGTTTCATCTGATGGCGGGCGGCGAGGACAAGTGGCGCGCGCGCCCTTTCGTCAGCCAGTCGAATTGCTTCGTCGTGCCGCCGCTCAAGTTCGCGTACGACGCCTGCCTGTGTCTCGAGGTGGCGGTGCGCGGCGGAATGCCGGTGCTGCTGTTGTCCGCGGGACAAGCCGGCGCCACCGCGCCGGCGGCGCTCGCTTCCGCGCTGGTGCAGGAGGTGGCGGAGTGCCTGGCGGGGCTCGTGTATGTGAACGCGGTGAAGCCCGGCGCGCCGGCGATTTTCGGCACCTGGTGTTTCGTATCGGATCTACGCACCGGCGCGATGTCCGGCGGCAGCCCCGAGCAGGCGCTGCTCTCCGCCGCGAGCGCACAGCTCTCGAAGTTCTACGACCTGACCGGCGGCACCGCATCCGGCATGAGCGATGCGAAGCTCCCGGACATGCAGGCCGGATATGAAAAGGCGTACAACCATGCGCTGGTCGGCAACGCCGGCGCGAACTTGATCTACGAATCGGCCGGCATGCTCGCGAGTCTGCTGGGTTTCTCGATGGAGGGGTTGATCATCGACAATGACGTGATCGGCGCCGTGCAGCGCACGATCAAGGGCGTCGATGTGACCGACGAATCGTTGTCGTTGGAGACCATCCGCAAGGTATGCCTGGAAGGCCCGGGGCACTATCTCGGCGCCGACCAGACGCTGCAGCTCATGCAGCGGGAATATATCTATCCGACCGTCGGTGATCGCACGAGCCCGAACGAATGGGTGGATCAGGGCCGGCCCAGCGTGGTCGAGCGCGCCAAGCGCAAGCTCGATGCCATTCTCGCGAGTCACTATCCGACCCACATTTCGGATCCGGTCGATGAGGCGATCCGTGCGCGGTTGCCGATCCGGCTGGATCGCGCGGAGATGCGGCCGAAGGCGGGGTGAGGGCCGCGGCGCCTGCGATGGAGGCGGCCTGTTCGGACGGTTTCAGCCGTCTCGAAGATCGATGCGCCGACCGCCGAACAGCCGGCGACCCAGCCGGAACAGCGGCCAACCGGTGAGCAGAATCGCCATGCCGGCCGCGGCGAGGCGCGGCTCGAGCGAGAACACGCGGGCCGCGACCCCGATCAGGCAGACGAGATAGAGCGCCGGCAGCAGCGGGTATCCCAGAATCGCATAGCCGCCCTCTCCGATGCGCCGATGGCGCAGCACGAAGAGGGTCGAGGCGACGGCGGCGATGGTCAAGGTGTCGGTGAAGATCACGTAGTTGAGCAGTTTCTCGAACGAGCCCAAAAGAAACGCCGGCACCAGCATGGTCGCGCCGAAGAAGAGCAAGCCCATCTCCTGCACCTGCGTGGCGGCGTTGACGCGCAGGAACGCCCGCGGCAGCACTCCGTCCTGCGCCATGGCGTAGAAACTGCGCGGCATCTGCAGGATCGTGGCATTCACGAAGCCGGCGGCGGAGAGGAACACCGCGACCGAGACCAACACTTCGCCGCGTGGACCAAAGGTCGCGCGCGACAGCGCCGCAGCCACGAGCTTCGAGTGCGCGATTCCGTCGATTCCGAGCACGCGCTGATACGCGGCGTTGATGAGCAGGTACAGCGCGACCACCGTCAGCATGCCGCCTGCTATCGCGAGCGGAAAGCGCCGCCGCGCATCCTTCAGATCGGCGCCGAGGTTCATGGTCAGTTGATAGCCGCCGTACGCGTAGAAGCAAGGGATCAGCGCCGATGCGAGCCGCAGGCCGACAGGCCCCGGCGCGCCGGGCTCGGCGCTGTGCACCCGGGGCGCGATCGCGAGGGCCGCCGCCGCCAGCCCGACGACCATGAGAATCTTCAGCGCCGATAAAAAATTTTGGGTGCGCGCGCCGGGCTTGATGCCGAGATAATTCAGCGCGAGCAGCACGAGCATCGTGCAGCAGGCGATTGCGAGCGAGGCGTGCGGCGTGCGCCACCCGGGCGGCAGCACCACCGGCATGAGATAGTCCGCGCCGATGAATGCGACCCCCGCGGCGCCCGCCCCCTGCATCAGGGTCTGCGACCAATTCAACATGAACGCGAACGTCGGGTGATAGCAATCCGCGACCACGCGGTAGTAGCCTCCGGCGCGCGGGAAACGCGAGCCAATCTCGGCGAAGGTGAGCGCGCCGACCAGGCTCACGAGCCCGCCGGCGATCCAGGCGGCGTAGAAGAGGAAGCTGTCGCCCGCCGCGCTCGCGACGATCGCCGGTGTGCGGAAGATGCCGATGCCCATCACCAGGCTGAACACCACCATCGAGATGTCGAACGCGGAGAGGCGGGCCTCGATCGGTGCGAGGCCGCTGCTATCGGCCACGCAGCGCTTCCTCGATGAGCCGGGCGAGCTTGCGGTACTGACCGATCTCGTTGTAAAGCTGCGCCGAGAGCCGCAGGAGCGGCACCGGGTGCGGGTGCAGCCACGCCTCGACGCCCCGCTCGCGCAGCCAATCGTGCAGGCCTTTGGGGTCGAGTGCATGCGCCAGAGATCCGGCGGCCGCGCGAGGCAATGGGATCGACGCCATGGACCCGATCATGTGCTCGGGACACGGCGGCTCGACCTCGAGCGTCCGAAGCAAGAGGCCGCGCGCCTCGAGGACGAGCGCGTGATTCACCGACATGAGCGCACGCCAGCCGCCCGGCAAGAGCCCGCCCATGAAGCGCACCGCCTCCGGTATGCACAGCCACGGAGTCGGATCCGAGGTGCCGGTCCAGTCGAACTCGGCGTGGAAGCCCAAGGTGTAGCCGTGGCTGATGACGTTCGGATGCAAGCCGGCTTGCCGATCGCGGCGCACGTGAAGGAACGCGGCCCCCTTCGGCGCACACAGCCACTTGTGCGCGTTGCCGGTGTAGTAGGCGGCGCCGAGCTCGGCCAGCGCGAGCGGCACCATGCCCGGCGCGTGAGCGCCGTCCACCAGCGTGTCGATGCCGCGCGCCTCGAGTGCCTCGATCAGCCGTTTCACGGGCAAAATGAGCGCCGTCGGGCTGGTAACGTGATCGATCAGCGCGAGGCGCGTGCGCGCCGAGACGGCGGCGAGAATGGCCGCCTCCGCGGCCTCCTCGTCGCGGCACGGGAAGGGCAGAGGCGCGGTCACCACCCGCGCACCGCTGCGCGCCGCGATGTACTCGACGGTCTTGCGGCACGCGGCGTAGGTATGGGCGGTAACGAGGATCTCCTCCCCGGGCTCGAAGGCGAGCGAGCGCAGGACCGCATTGACGCCGGCCGTCGCGTTCGGCACGAACACGAGATCCGCCGGGTCGACGCCGAGGAAGGATGCGACCTCCGCGCGCGCGGCATC
>JBEKVP010000146.1:0-6337 GCA_049513935.1 Steroidobacteraceae bacterium | reverse complement strand
CGGCTTGACCGTGGAGCCCGCCACGGCCCGCGCCGCGCGCCTTGCATCCGCTCCCTCTCCCAGCCAACGCGGCTCACGTGGAATACTCAGACAGGCTCCTAAGGATCCGCATGCACCGTACGCCGCTCTTCGTCTTTCTCCTCGTGCTGGCCGCCCGAGTGCCGGCCGCCCCGGCCTCGACCGCCGAAGGGCTCGCTGCGGTGACGCCGCCCGCGGCCCCAGCCGCGGTCCTCCCCGCGCCGCTCGGCACGGTGGGCACGCCCGAGAACTGGGCGCAGACGCTCGCGCGCATCGCCTCGGGCGTCGTGACGATTCAGATCGACAGCACGCGTGCCTTCGATACGGAATGGAATACGACCGCCCAGGCGACCGGGTTCGTGATCGACGCGAAGCGCGGTTTGATCCTGACCAACCGCCATGTCGTGACGCCGGGGCCGGTGACGGCCCAGGCGATCTTTCAAAACCGCGAGGAAGTGCAACTCTATCCCGTGTACCGCGATCCGGTGCACGACTTCGGCATCTATCACTACGACCCCGCCAAGCTGCGCTTCATTCAACCCGCGGAATTGCCGCTCTACCCCGCCGGCGCGGTGATCGGGCGGGAGATCCGCGTGGTCGGCAACGACGCCGGAGAGCAGCTCTCGATCCTCGCAGGAACGCTCGCGCGCCTCGACCGCGAAGCGCCCGAATACGGCTACGGCAAGTACAACGACTTCAACACCTTCTACTACCAGGCTGCGTCGGGTACGTCCGGCGGCTCATCCGGATCACCGGTCATCGATATCGAGGGACGGGTGGTGGCGCTGAACGCCGGCGGCTCGACGGGCGCCGCGTCGAGCTTCTATCTGCCCCTCGCTGCGATAACGCGTGCGCTCAAATTCATCGATTCTGGCAAGCCGGTGCCGCGCGGCACCCTGGAAACGGTCTTCAAGTACACCCCCTACGATGAGCTGCGGCGCCTCGGGCTCGATCCCCAGACCGAGGCGCGCATGCGCAGCGCCTTCCCGAAGCTGACGGGCATGCTGGTGGTCGACGAGGTTCAGCCCGGCTCGGCGGCGGACGGCGTGCTGTCACCCGGCGACATACTCGTGGCGATCGACGGCAAGCCCGTGCCCGAGTTCTTCACCTTGGAGGACGTGCTCGACAACCGCGTCGGGCGGGAGGTCAAAGTGGAGATCCAGCGCGGCAGCGAAACGCTCAAGCACGCGCTCGAGGTCGAGTCGCTCGCCGCGATCACCGCCGATGAGTACATCGAGTTCGGCGAAGCGGTGGTGCACACGCTCTCCTACCAGCAGGCGCGGCACTACAACTTGCCGATCAAGGGCGTGTACGTTGCCAATCCCGGCTACGTGTTCGGCAGCGCCGGGATTCCTCATGGGGCGCTCATCAGCTCGTTCAACGGCAAGAAGATGGAGACGCTCGCCGATTTCGAGGCCGCGTTGGGGGATCTCGCCGACGGTGCGCGGGCGGCGGTGCGCTATGTGACGCTCGAGGATCCGCGCACAACCCAGCTCAAGGTGATCCGTATGGACCGGCGCTGGTTCCCGGCGCGCAAGTGCAAGCGCGACGATGCGCTCGGCATCTGGCCCTGCGTGAGCCTCGCGGCCCAGCCCGCCGCCCCTGCTTTCGAGGTCGCTGCCACGCAATTCGCCAAGACGGGCGATCCGCGCATCGACCGCCTGGCGCCCTCGCTGGTGATGATCACGTTCGACATGCCGTATTCGGTGTCGGGGGTGACCGAGAAGAACTATCACGGGACGGGCGTGATCGTCGATGCCAAGCGCGGCCTGGTGGTGATCGATCGCAACACCGTGCCCGTGGCGATGGGCGACGTGCGCATCACGTTCAACGGCAGCGTCGAGGTTCCCGGCAAGGTGGAGTTCATTCATCCGTTGCACAACCTGGCCGTCGTGTCCTACGACCCGCGCCTGATCGGCGACACGCCGGTGCGCGCCGCCACGCTCGTCACCCGGGAACTGCGCCCGGGGGACGATGTGTGGGTCGTGGGCGAGCGCAGCGATTCCAAAATCATGTCGGAACGCACCGAGGTGGCGAGCGTCGATCCGGTGGCGTTTCCGCTGTCCCGGACGCTGCGCTTTCGCGACAGCAATCTAGAGGTGATCAATCTCATCAACGCACCCGCCGATGTCGACGGCGTGCTGGCGGACGAGAAGGGCGATGTGCTCGCGCTCTGGTCGAGCTTCGCCTTTGAGACCCAGCGCGACCTCGAGCAGGTCAATCGCGGCATACCGGCCGATCTGGTCGCGGAGATGATCAACGTTGTCGGCTCCGAGCGACAGTTATACTCCTTCGAGGCGGAATTCAATGTCCAGTCACTGGCCGCCGCACGCAAGCTCGGGTTGACCGACGATTGGGTGCGGCGTCTCGAGGAGCACGATCCGCAACGCCACCAGGTGCTTGGGATCGACCGCCTGGTCGCGGGCGCGCCCGCGGCGACGCTGCTCGAGCCGGGCGATTTGCTGCTCGCCATCGACGGCAAGGTGGTCAATCGGTTCCGCGATGTGGAGCGTGCGGTGCAGAAATCGGACGTGGATGTCACGGTGTGGCGCGACGGCGCCCCCAAAACGCTGCGGATGAAGACGGTTGCGCTCAACGGCCGCGACATCGATCGCGTGCTGATCTGGGCAGGAGCGACGCTCCAGGCTCCGCATCGCGCCATGGCAGCGCAGCGCGGCATCGCGCCGAACGGCGTGTTCGTCTCGTTCTTCTTCTACGGTTCGCCGGCGACTCACTACGGCCTGTATGCGGGCCGCCGCATCGTCGAGGTCGACGGCCAGCCGATTGCGGATCTGGACGGATTCATCAGGGCGGTCCGCGGCAAGCCGGATCGGGCCTCGTTGCGGCTCAAAACCATCAGCTGGAACGGCATGACCGACGTCATCACGTTGAAGCTCGACAACCACTACTGGCCGGCCTACGAGCTTTATCGCGAAAGCGACGGAAGCTGGAGACGCACGGCGCTCGATCCGGATGTCACGCTGGCTCATGCGCCGTGAGCGCGCCGTTCGCGATTTCGGCGGCTGCGCGCACGCAGCTTCCGGAAATTCTAGCGATCTACAACGAAGTGATCCGCAACACGACGGCGGTCTACTCCGAGACCGAGGTGACGCTCGGCGAGCGTGAAGCGTGGTTCGAGGCGAAAGCCCGTCAGGGGTTTCCGGTGTTGGTGGCCGCCGACGCTTCGGGCGTACTGGGGTTCGGCACGTTCGGCGATTTCCGCGCGTGGCCGTGCTATCGCCACAGTGTCGAGCACAGCGTGCACGTGCGCGCGGATTGCCGGCGCCGCGGCATCGGGCGGGCACTGGTGCTCGCCCTGTTGGATGCGGCGGCCCGCAGCGGCAAACACGTCATGATCGCCGGGATCGATGCTGAAAATGTGACGTCCGTCGTGCTTCACGAAAGTCTTGGATTTAAAGTAGTCGGCCACTTCCATGAAGTCGGCTTCAAGTTCGGGCGCTGGCTCGACCTTAAGTTCATGCAGCGGCTCATTTGATATCATGGACCTGTGGTAAGAGCTACCCAGACCGAAATCGAAAAAGCCGTCGAAACCCTGCGTGAAGGCGGCCTGGTCGTGTTTCCGACCGAGACGGTCTACGGGCTCGGCGCCAATGCCTCGAATCCTGCCGCGGTGAGAAGAATTTTCGAAGTCAAAGGCCGTCCGCCGGACCACCCCGTGATCGTGCACTTGGATCATCAGCGCTACCTGCATCGGTGGGTGTCGAGCGTGCCTCCCGCCGCGGAGCGCCTGGCCGCGATGTTCTGGCCCGGTCCGCTCACCTTGATTCTTCCCAAGGGCGAAAACGTCAACGATATCGTCACCGGCGGACAGAACAGCATCGGCGTACGCATCCCCTCGCACCCGATGGCGCAGCAGCTCCTGACCGCTTTCGGCGGCGGCATCGCGGCGCCTTCCGCGAACCGCTACGGACGCTTGAGCCCCACCAAGCCCGAGCACGTGCGCGACGAGCTGGGCGATACCGTACACGTGATCCTGGACGGAGGCGACTCGCCCATCGGCCTCGAGTCGAGCATCGTGTCCTGCCTCAACAACGAGGTTCGGCTCTTGCGGCCCGGCTTCATCACCCGCTCGCAGATTCAGCAAGTCGCCGGCGAGCTGACCGTCGGCGGCGAGGCGCCGCGAGTACCCGGCGACCAGGTGCAGCACTACGCGCCGTCGACGCCGCTCGAGATCGTGCCGTGGGACGACCTGGAGACGCGCGCCGGCGAGATCCTCGCGCGCGAGGAGAAGGTGGCGGTGCTCGCCATGCGGCCGCCGCTGCATACGAAGCGGTACATGACTTGGATCAATGCCGGCAAAAAGCCCGACCCCTACGCCCACAACCTCTATAACAATCTGCGGACGCTGGATCGGGCCCAGTGCGTGAGGATCTTGGTGCAGGAGTTGCCTCAAGACGAGCGCTGGGCGGCCATCCTCGATCGATTGCAGCGCGCGAGCGGCGGACTCGGAGAGGATCCGCTCGAGCTGTCCGCAGGCTAGGCGCCCCCGGCTAGCCGCGCCTTGATGGTCCTACTTTCGAAGAGAGCCGACGAGTGCCCAAAGCGACCGGAATGAGAAAATTGCCCGTAAGCCCCGTGCAGGAACTCGGTCCTGCGCAGGATCCCTTCGCGCGCGAATCGATCGAGACCCTGGTGGCACGCTACGGAGCGCCGCTCTTTCTCATCGACGCCGCGCGAGTGCGGGCGCAGTACGGGCGGCTCGCCGCGGCTTTGCCGGGCGTCGAGCTTTTCTACGCGGTCAAGTGCCTGCCGCACGCGTCGGTAGTGACCACGCTGCGCGATGCGGGCGCCTCGTTCGATCTCGCGACCAATGGGGAGGTAGAGCTGGTGCGGCGCCTCGGCGTTACGCCCGAGCGCTGTATTCACACCCATCCGATCAAGCGCGACAGCGACATCCGTACCGCTGCCTCGTTCGGCGTCCGGCATTTCGTCGTCGACAACCCGGACGAGCTGCGGAAATTCGTGAAGTTCCGCAACCGCGCCGCGCTGCTCATCCGCGTGGCGTTTCGCAGCGCCGACGCGCTGTGCGATTTGTCGCGCAAATTCGGCTGCGGGCCCGAGAGCGTCCCCGAGCTCCTCGCGCTCGCCGCGGAATTGCGCATCAAGGTGGACGGTCTGTCTTTCCACGCCGGCTCGCAGGCGGCGGGCCCGCAAATGCACGTCGAGGCCATCAACGTGTGCCGTGAAATGATGCGGCGCGCGCGAGAACAGGGGCATGAGCTGTCGATCCTGGACATCGGCGGCGGATTTCCCGCCGACTACCTCAGGGACTCGCCGATCTGCATCGAGGAATTCTGCGCGCCGATCCGCCATGCCCTGGACTCGCTCGAGCCTGAGGTGCGCGTGATCGCCGAGCCCGGCCGATACATCGCCGCGCCGTCGGCTATTGCGATCTCGTCCGTGATGGGGCGCGCGGAGCGCGACGGTCGCTGGTGGTACTATCTCGACGACGGGTTGTATGGGAGCTACAGCGGCCAGGTGTTCGACCGAACGCAATATCCGATAGAGGCGCTCGCAGCCTCCGGTCCGACATTTCCGTCGGTGCTTGCCGGCCCGACCTGCGACAGCGTCGATGTGATCCGCGAGAATATCGCGTTGCCCAAGCTCAAGCAGGGCGACCTCGTGGTCGGGCGCGTCATGGGTGCCTACACCTGGGCATCGGCCACCGAATTCAATTTCTTTCCGCGCACGACGGTGCTCGCCATCGACCGCGGCCGGCTGGTGCGCGAGGGAGAGGGACGATGAGCTGGAGCCGCCGCCGCGTGCTCGAAGTGGGCGGATGGGCCGCACTGTCGGCCGCGGGCGTCCCTGCCGACAGCGCCGCTGCACGCGAACCGCTCGAAATCCGGCGCATCGCGCTCAAGAATCTGCACACGCCGGAGTCGCTCGACGTGGTATTTCGCCGCGGCCCGCAGTACGTGCCCGAGGCGCTCGGCGCCGTCCGGGTCTTGTTGCGCGATTACCGCACCGGCGAGCAGCACCCGATCGATCCCGGATTGCTGGATTATTTGTACGAGGTCGCGCGCATCGCGGGCGCCGATCCGGTGTTCAGCGTGATCTCGGGCTACCGCTCGCCCGAGACCAACCGGATGCTGCACGAGCGCTCGAACGGTGTCGCGAGCAAGAGCCTGCACATGGAGGGGCGCGCGATCGATGTGCGCCTCGCCGGCGTCGATTGCGCAAGTCTCGCGGAGCAGGCGCTCGGCATGCAGCGCGGCGGGGTCGGCTATTACCGGCAGTCCGACTTCGTGCATCTGGACACCGGAAGGTTCCGTACCTGGCGCGGATGAGCGGCGCG
>JBEKVP010000145.1:0-6363 GCA_049513935.1 Steroidobacteraceae bacterium | reverse complement strand
GTCGTCGTGGTCCACGGTGGCCAGGGACGAGGTGACGGCTTCGGGGTCGTGGGTGCGGTCTGATTGGGCGGCGAGGTCGTGGTTATCGTGGTCCGCCTCGTGGGAGGGGGCGGGGAGATCGGCGGGGTCGGGGGCGTGGTCGACCTGGAGGGTTAGGTGGGTGATGCCGTGCTCGCGGGCGAGCAGGGCCTCCAGGTCGGCCCGGACGGCGTGGCAGTCCTGGTGGGGTTCGACCAGGACGTGGGCTGAGGCGGCGGGCATGCCGGTGGTGATCTCCCAGATGTGGAGGTCGTGGACCTCGGCCACGTGCGGTCGGGCGGCCGCGCGCGCTTATGCGGCCGCGCGAGTCAGGTTGGGAGCTCCTGACGGCCGCGCACGAGCGCGGCATAGCGCTCGAGATGAGCGTCGCTGTCGCCGAACAGGATCTCGATCGCGGTGAGCCGCTTGAAGGAGTGACTCACCTTGAGCTCGTCGGTCATGCCCATGCCGCCGTGGAGCTGCACCGCCTGCTGCCCGACGAAGCGGGCCGCATCGCCGATCACGACCTTCGCCGCGGAGAGCGCGCGCCGGCGCTCGCCCAAGTCGGCGGCCGTGCAGCGCAAGGCCGCGAGATAGCTCATCGAGCGCGCTTGCTCGAGATGCATGACCATGTCGGCCACGCGGTGCTGCAGCGCCTGGAATCGTCCGATCGGCTGGCCGAATTGCTGCCGCGTGCGCAAGTACTCGATGGTCGCATTGATGAGCGACTGCATGATGCCCACGGCTTCCGCGCACAGCGCCGCCAGACCCTGGTCGAATGCCGCCTCGATCGCAGGCAGCGCGCCGCCCTCGGCGCCGAGCCGGCTCGCCTCCGGCACGCTTGCCTCCTCGAGATGCACGTCCGCGGCGCGCTGCCCGTCGACGTTCGCATACTCGACGAGCTTGACCCCCGGCAGCCCGCGGGGCACGAGGAACAGCGAGACACCCTCGGGATCGCTCGCGTCGCCGCGGGTGCGCGCGGAGACGAGCAGCGTATCCGCAAGCCCCGCATGCACGACCACTGACTTGCGGCCGTCGAGGCGATAGCCCTCGCCGGCGCGGCGCGCGCGCGTGTCGACCCGGCGGCCATCGAAACGCGCTCCCGGCTCGAAATGCGCGACCGCCGCGATGTGCTCGCCGCCGGCCATGGCGCGCAGCAGCGGAGCTGCCGGCGCGCAGCCCTCGAACTCGCGCAACAGCACGGTGGCGATGACCGCGCTCGTCAATACGGGCTCGAGCAAAAGACTCGGCCCGCACGCGCCCATCAACACCAGTGTCTCCATCGGACCGTAGCCGAGTCCACCGAGCGATGAGGGCACGTTGATCGCGGTCACGCCGAGCTCCGCCAAGCCTCTCCAAACTTGCGGGTCCCAACCCGCGCCGGAGCCCTTGACGGCGCGAAGCCGCTCGAACGGGTATTCCTTGGCGAGGAACTGCTCGACCGCCTCGCGAAGCTGCTGCTGCTCGTCGCTGAAATCGAAGTTCACGGCGTTCCCTTCACAGTCTAAAGTCCCGCCATCTTGGCGACGATGTTCTTTTGAATCTCGTTGGTGCCGCCGAAAATCGTGAGCTTGCGTTGATTCAAGTACGCGGCCATGACCGTGGTCGCGTAGGCGGGACCCGCCGCCTCGAGGCCCGCTTCGGGCTGCCAGCCCGCCTCCATCGCTTCGCGGCGCAACGGCAGTGCGTACTCGCCGGCCGCCCGCACGAACAGCTCGGAGAGCGTCTGCTGGATCTCGGTGCCCTTGATCTTGAGAATCGAGGCCTCGGGGCCGGGCGCGCGCGCAGCGCCCTCCGCCGACAGGACGCGTAGATTGGTGATCTCGAGCGCGAGCAGGTCGATCTCCACGCGCGCAAGCCGCGCGGCGAACAGGGGATCGTCGGATAGGGGCCGTCCATCCTTGCGTTCTTCGAGAGCCACGCGCTTCAAGCGCGCGAGCTCGCGCTTCGACGCGCCGATGCCCGCAATATTGCTGCGCTCATGCCCGAGCAGGAACTTCGCATAGGTCCAGCCGCGGTTTTCCTCGCCGACGAGGTTCTCCGCCGGTACCCGGACGTCCTCGAAGAACACGTCGTTGACCTCGTAGCTGCCGTCGAGGAGCGCGATCGGCCGCACCCGCACGCCCGGACTCTTCATGTCGATGAGCAGGAAAGAGATGCCCGACTGCTGCTTCGCCTGGGGGTCGGTGCGCACTAGGCAGAACATCCAGTCGGCGAACTGGCCGAGCGTGTTCCAGGTCTTCTGACCGTTCACCACGTAGTGATCGCCGTCGCGAATCGCGCGCGTGCGGAGCGAGGCGAGATCCGAGCCGGCACCCGGCTCCGAATATCCCTGACACCACCAGGCCTCGGCCGAGCGGATCTGGGGCAAGAACCGCTGCTGCTGCTCGGGGCTCCCGAAAGCCATCAACACCGGCGCGACCATTTTGAGGCCGAAGGGGATGAGACGCGGCGCGCCGGCGAGTGCCGATTCCTCCTCGAAAATGAATTGCTGAACGGCGTTCCATCCGGTGCCGCCGAATTGGACCGGCCAGCTCACGCCGCCCCAGCCGCGCTGGTACAGCCGGCGCTGCCATTCGAGATAGTCAGCGCGGCCGACCTCACGGCCCGCGAGCACCTTGTCGCGGATCTCGCGCGGCAGGCGCTCCTTGAGGAATGCTCTCACTTCCTCGCGAAACGCGCGCTCTTCGGCGGTAAATTCAAGATCCATGGTTTCCTTCCCTCACCTTAAACTCTACTATAGGTGCATTGAGTTCTGCGGCTCATCCGGGGTCCTCCATGGCAGTTCGGGAAATGTTCGAGCTTCACGGTCAAGTTGCGCTCGTCACCGGCGGCTCGCGCGGGCTCGGCCTGCAGATGGCTCTGGCGCTCGGCGAGATGGGTGCCCGAATCGCGATCTGCGCACGCCGCGAGGATGAGCTCGCGGAGGCCGCGGCGGAGCTCACCAAGCGCGGCATCGAGGCCTTCACCACCGTCGCGGATCTCGCGAAACCCGCGCAAGTTCCTGCGCTCGTCGATGCGGTGCTCGGCCGCTTCGGGCAGCTCGACATCCTGGTCAATAACGCGGGGACGAGCTGGGGCGCCCCCGCCGAGGACATGCCGCTCGAAGCCTGGGACAAGGTCATGCGGCTCAACGCCGGGAGCGTGTTCCAGCTGAGCCAGCTGGCCGCGAACCGCTGCTTCATCCCGCGCCGCTCGGGCAACATCATCGTCATCGCATCGGTGGCGGCTCTGCGTACCAACGCGCGGATGAAGGCGGCGAGCTACTACGCTTCGAAGGCGGCGGCGCTGCACTTGACCCGCGCGCTCGCGACCGAGTGGGGACCGCACGGCATCCGCGTGAACGCCATCTGCCCGGGATTCTTTCCCTCGAAGCTGTCGAGCGGTTTGCTCGAGAAAATCGAGGCCGGGGTGGTCGCACAGACGCCCCTCGGGCGTCTCGGCAACGACACCGACCTCATGGGCGCGGTGGTGTACCTGGCCTCGGCCGCCTCGCGCCACGTGACCGGCCAGTACATCTGCGTCGACGGCGGCGCATCGATCGCATGACCGAGACGGGCGCGTCCCGCGGGGCGGCTCTGGCCGATGCGGCGCTTCTCGGCGATTGGCTGCGCGACCACGTGGAGGGGTTCCGCGCACCCTTCTCAGCTACTCAGTTCACGGGCGGCCAATCGAATCCGACCTATTTGATCGACTCGGCCGGAGGCCGTTTCGTGCTTCGGCGCAAGCCTAAGGGCAAACTCCTGCCGTCGGCCCACGCGGTCGAGCGCGAGTATCGGGTCATCGCAGCGCTCGCCGACACGGAGGTTCCGGTCCCGCGCGCGCGCGCACTCTGCGAGGATGAGTCGGTCATCGGCACCGCCTTTTACGTCATGGATTATGTTGAAGGCCGCACCTTCTGGGACGACGCACTGCCGGAACTAGCTCCCGCCGAGCGCAAGGCCATCTTCCGCGAGATGAGCCGGGTGCTCGCCACCCTGCACGCGGTCGATTTCGCCGCGGTCGGCCTCGCGGATTTCGGCAAGCCGGGCCAATACGTCGAGCGGCAGGTGGCGCGCTGGACCAAGCAATACCGCGCCTCGGAGACCGAGGTCATCGAGCCGATGGATCGGCTCATCGAGCATTTGCCGCGCCACATTCCGCCCGGCGAGGAGGCCTGCGTCGTGCACGGCGACTACCGGCTCGACAATGTGATCTTTCATCCACGCGAGCCGCGCATCCTCGCCGTGATCGATTGGGAGCTCTCGACCTTGGGCGCGCCGCTCGTCGAGCTCGCGTATCTCGCCATGCGCTGGCATATGCCGTCGCAGGCGTACCGCGCGCTCGGCGGACTCGACCTCGCGCGGCTCGAGATTCCGAGCGAAGCCGAATTCGTGGCGGATTATTGCGCACGCCGCGGCCGCGAGCCGGTGGCGCCGCGCGTTTGGGCGTACTATCTTGCGTTCAACTTGTTTCGGCTGGCGGCGATTCTTCAAGGGGTGCTCGCACGGGCGCTGCAGGGCAATGCCTCGAGCGCCAACGCGCTCGAGGCCGGCCGGCGCGCGCGCGCCGTGGCCGAGCTCGGATGGCGCATCGGGCGGGAAAGCCTCGAGAGCGGTTAATCACGGGCGGTCAGCCGCGGGGGGTTCCATGGATTTTTCTTACAGCGATAAGGTGCAGGGGCTGCAGCGGCAGTTGACCGCGTTCATGGAGACGCACGTCTACCCCGCCGAGCGGCGCTTCGAGGAGGAGATCGAGCGCAACCGCCGCGCCGGCAACCCGTGGCAGCCCACCGCCGTCATGGAGGAGCTCAAAAAAGCCGCGCGTGCCGAAGCTCTGTGGAACCTCTTCCTGCCGGATTCGGCCCACGGCGCGGGCCTCACCAATCTCGAATACGCGCCCTTGTGCGAGATCATGGGACGCTCGCCGCTCGCGCCGGAGGCCTGCAACTGCTCCGCGCCCGACACCGGGAACATGGAAGTGCTGGCGCGCTACGGGAGTCCTGAGCAGCAGCGGCGCTGGCTCGTGCCGCTGCTCGAAGGCCGCATCCGCTCGGCGTTCGCGATGACCGAGCCCGACGTCGCGTCGAGCGATGCGACCAATATCAGGTCGAGCATCGTGCGCGAGGGCAGTCACTTCGTCGTCAACGGCCGCAAGTGGTGGACCTCCGGTGCGGGCGATCCGCGCTGCGAGATACTGATCTTCATGGGCCAGACCGATCCGGCCGCCGCGCCGCATCGCCGGCAGTCCATGATCCTCGTGCCGATGGCAACGCCCGGCGTCAAGCGGCTGCGCCAGCTCAGCGTGTTCGGCTACGACCACGCGCCGCACGGCCATGCCGAGGTCGAGTTCACCGACGTGCGCGTGCCCGCGGAGAATCTCCTGCTGGGCGAGGGTCGTGGTTTTGAGATCGCCCAGGGGCGCTTGGGCCCCGGGCGCATCCATCACTGCATGCGGCTCATCGGAGTCGCCGAGCGGGCGCTCGAGAGCTTGTGCCGCCGCGCCGATGAGCGCGTCGCGTTCGGGCGGCGCCTGTCCGAGCAAGGCGTGACGCTCGAGCGCATTGCGGAGTCGCGTATCCTTATCGACCAGGCGCGCTGGCTGGTGCTGAACGCAGCATACCGAATGGACACGGTCGGCAACCGCGAGGCCAAGCAGGAGATCGCCATGATCAAGGTGGCCGCCCCCGAGATGGCCTGCCGCGTGATCGACTGGGCGATTCAACTACACGGCGGCGGCGGCGTGAGCGATGATTTTCCGCTGGCGGCGGCCTACGCGGCCGCGCGCACCCTGCGCCTCGCCGACGGTCCCGACGAAGTGCACCGCCAGCAGATCGGCAAGCTCGAGCTGGCGCGTCATCGCCCGCGCGGTGCGCAGGGCGAATCGCGGACACGCGCCGAGTAGCGGCGAAACGTGTCCGACCGCCACCTTCGCTTCCATCCAGCGGGCGCGGCGCCGCGTCTCGAGGTCCCCGCCGTTTCCCTGGTCCGCAACGCCGAGGCGTCGGCAGAGCGCAACCCCGCGAAGCCGTTCCTGATTTTTTACGATAGCGAACTGAGCTTTGCGGAATTCCTCGGCGAGGTCGAGCGGCTTGCCGGATTCCTCGAGCGCGAGTGCGGCGTGAGGCGGGGCGACCGGGTGCTCCTGTACATGCAGAACAGCCCGCAGTTCGTGATCGGCTACTACGGCATTCTGCGCGCCAACGCGGTCGTGGTGCCGGTGAATCCCATGAGCCTCACCCGCGACGTGGCGCGCTACGCGACGGATGCGGGGGCGAGGACGGCGATCGTCGCGCAGGAGTTGTTCCCGCGCGTCGAGCCGTTGCTTTCGGCGCCGCAGCGCCTCGAGCACGTGATCGTGGCCGCC
>JBEKVP010000144.1:0-6380 GCA_049513935.1 Steroidobacteraceae bacterium | reverse complement strand
GAGTTGGCACTCAAGTCGCTCTGCGGCATCGGCGTGGCGTTGCGCTTGGTCTCGACCAGCCAGATGCGGGTGCGGCCTTTGTTCGCGTCCATGTCGGTGGTGCGCAGGGTGTACGCAACGTGCTTGCCATCCGGGGAAACGGCCACCTCCGAGACGCGCTCGAGGCGCACCAGATCCTGCACGGTGAACGGCGGTAGAGGCTCCTGCGGAGCCGCGCGGGCGCCCGCCGGCCGGTTCGAGGGCGCCGCGGACCCGAACGCGAGCAGCGCCACAATTATTATTCGATGAGTCCGCATTGCAAATCCCTCCCCGCGGATTACCACTCTCCGCTCCCAATTGTAGCTGGAGCAGGGCAGAATCCGTTGCATGATCGCGCGCGTGATCAGTCTGGATCTGGATGACACCTTGTGGCCGGTCGCACCGGTCATCGCCGCCGCGGAAACGGTCCTGCTCGATTGGCTCAAGGCCCGCTATCCCAGGGCGGCGCACGGGCACACCATCGAATCGATGCGCGCGCGCCGCGCGCGCATCGCGGTCCGCTATCCCGAACGCAGCCACGATCTGACTTTCCTGCGCCGGCACTCGCTCGCCCGGCAGTTCAGCGCCGCCGGCTATGCCGAGTCGCTGTGCGATGAAGCGATGGAGGTGTTCCTCGAGGCCCGCAACCGCGTCGAGCTCTACGACGATGTGCGCCCGTCGCTCACGCGGCTGCGCGCCGCATACCGCCTCTACGCGGTGAGCAACGGCAACGCGGATCTGCAGCGCTGCGGAATCGGCGACCTGTTCGACGGCCACGTCACCGCCATCTCGGCCGGCGCGGCCAAACCCGATGCGCGCATCTTCGCCGCGCTCGCCGAGATGGCGGGCGTGAGTCCCGAGGAAGTGCTGCACGTCGGCGACGACCCGCTGGCGGATGTGGTGGGGGCGAGGCAAGCGGGAATGCAGGCGGTGTGGCTCAATCGCGATTCGCGCGCCTGGCCGGTCGCGCTCGCTCCCCCTGCGCGCACCGTTTCGACGCTCGCAGAGATTCTCTAGCACTGCATTGATGCGCCGGAGCGATTGGCAGCCTACGGCGGCGGCTGCTGATAGAGAAAACCCTGGTTTTATCGGTGTTTTCTGACTCGGGTTCACGCTTTTGCCACTTCACTTGATATATGCACAGCCGATAGGATAGTTGTGGGTCGATGAAGAGGACGCTGTGCATGCAAGCGATGCGAGACAGATCACTCGTTGCCGTGAGTTCCTTACGCGAGTTCTTTCGTGATGCCTTTCACGAAGCGAGCGAGCACCAGCGTCTCGACATCGACGAGCAATCCGAGCAATACGTCGTCAACCTTCTCACCATGTTCTCGCGCGCCGACGCGCTGTACGAGAAGACGCCCGACGGGCTGCGCATCAAACCGCTCGCTCACATGCTCTCCGATGCGCTCGAGGCGCCGAGCACCGCGCAGCGGCAACGCGCGCTGCAGCGCCTCGGCGACGTCGCGTTGTTCATCGCCGGATTCTTCGCGCGCAGCTTCGCGCGCAAGCTGATCGACGTCGACTATCACATCGCCATGGGCGGCAACGCCTACAGCTCGCTCGCCGATTCGATGCAGCGCTCCGCCGCGGGCCGAAGCATCGCGGCGATCTACGCCGAGCTCGCGGATAAGTTCCAGGGGCTGGTGGACGCGCTCAACGAAGTGAGCGAGATGTCCTACGTGCATACGGATGCGGACATCCTGCGGCTCTACGAGATCTGGGTGAAGACCGGCAGCCCGCGCGCGCACGGCTTGCTGAGCCGTCTGGGCGTTCAGCCGGTCCGTCAGGGCGGCTTCGTCCGCGAGCATTGATGATCCTGCGCCGTCTGCAGTCGCTGCTCGGCCGCCTCTACGACCTCGATGTCGAGCACGACGTTTACGACTTCCTGGTGACCGACCGGGGCACGCTGAACGGTGTGGTCCCGGGCAACGATCGGCGCGCACCCGAAGAGGAGCTGCTCCTCGCGGAGACCGCCGACGGCGCCGGCGTGGCGCTCTATATCGACCCCGCGGTGCTGCGGCGCCTGGAGCAGGAGGATCCGCTGGGCGCCTTGAGCGAGACGAACCTCGCCGATTACTGCACGGCGCTCGAAGGCGTCAGCCATTTCTTGTACTCGACCTGGAGGCTCGAGCGCGACGCGCCCGTGTCGTTGCTCGAGCTCGAGACGCAGGCCGAAGTCGACAAGTACGCGGCAACAGTGTTCGTCATTGCGGATCAGCAGGGCGGCGGCTATCCGGCGCAAGTGCACGCGCGCCTTTTCGACCGGGTCGGATTCGATTCACGTCTCGCGCCGGAGCAACACGATCGCTACCGGACGGCACACCGCTGTGCCGCGAATTTCTGCCGGCGCCTCGAGAGGCGCTTCGTGAGCCGCGGCAAGACGCAGGTCGAGGCTCTGGTACGCGAGCTGCGCAAATTCTACCGGTTGGGAAGCACCGCGAAGCTGCGGTACGCGCTCTCTTGAAAGCCGGAAGGACGGCTTATTCTGTGTCCGGGTCGTTGTTGGCGGCTTGCTTCTTGAGCTTGAGCCAATCGGAGAGCTTCTTGAGATCCCTCTTCTTCGGCGCCTCCGGCGTCTTGCCGAGTTTGCCGCTGTCGTAGGGATTGTAGCCCTTCACGGCGCCCAGGGGATTGGCTTTGACGCGCTGCGAGGGCGTCGGCGCATCCTCGGCCAAGGACAGCCCCGGATTTTCCAGCTTCTGCAGGCGCTCGGTGGACACTTCGCGGCCGAAGGCGCCGGTCGCGATGGCCCACTCCCAGATCGCATTGCCCCGCTCGTCGAATTGCACGCGTCCGCTCTGCTTGCCGGCCGCGGACGGCGCGCGCGCGTCTGCTGCCGGTTTCGCGGCGCCTGCGCCGCTACCCGCCGTCACTGCCCCGGCTGCTCTCGAGGCCTTTTTTGAGTCTCCAATACTCATACCCCCTTTTTAGTCGATGTTCCGGCCAAGTCAAACCGAATGGACAGAAACCGGCGGAGCGTCACAATTGCATTTGATATAAAGCGCGCTGCAGGGCCAGGGCGGTCTTTCCGTCGTTCCACTCGCCCTTCTGCACGTGTCCGATCGCCTCGTCGAGCGGCAGCCACCGGATCTCCAGCTCCTCGTCGGCATCCGGTGAGGCCTTCCCGACATTGAGCTCGCGCGCGAGGTAGAGGTGGATCACTTCGCTGAAGATGCTGGGCGCGGGCACGTAGATGCCGAGCGGCGCCCAGCGGCGCGCGGTCACCCCTGTCTCCTCGGCGAGCTCGCGCACCGCGCACACCTCCGGCGCCTCGCCCGGGTCCAGCTTGCCCGCGGGGACTTCCCAGAGAAAGTCCGCCACACCGTGGCGGTACTGGCGCACGACGCACACCCGCCCCGCAGCATCCACGGCGACCACCGCGGCCGCGCCCGGATGACGCACGAAGTCGATCTCGTATTCGCGGCCGTTGGAAAACTTCAGAATCTCGCTGGAGACGTCGATCACACGTCCCTTGAATCGCAAGTTGCTTGCGATCGTCGCCGGTTTCAACATGGTCAGCCTCTCATGGTAAGTCACATGGCGGAACTCACGATCATCCTTGGGACTCCGGCCAGCGGCAAGACGACGCTCGCGCGTCGGCTCGCCGCGGATCTGTCGCTGGCGTGCCTGTGCAAGGACGACATCAAGGAGGCGCTGTTCGATTCCCTCGGAACCGGCGACCGCGATTGGTCGCGGCTCTTGAGTGAGGCAAGCTTCGCCGTGCTCGGGCGCCTCGCGCGCGCGGAGCTCGCCCTCGGCCGATCCTTGATCGTTGAGGGCAACTGGCGTGCCGCGCACGCGCCCACCCTTCGCGCCGCGCTCGAAGCTGCCGCGGCCCGCGCTGTTCAGATCTGGTGTTGCGCAGAGCCCGGAGAAATCGTGCGCCGGTTCACGGAACGCCAGCGCCATGCAGGCCATCTCGATCCTTGGGTGCCGCGCGCCGAGATCGAGAGCGCCGCGGCGCAGCCGCCCACATTCCTCGATCTTGCGGGAGCCCGCTGCGTATTCCCGAGCGATTCGCCTACCGCCTACGGCGAGCTGATTCAGTCGCTCAAAAGCGAGGCCCTGTGATCTGTCTCCTCGCGCCGGCCTGCCGAAGCGCGCGATCCTGACGTACGGCAGCGCCAGTTAAGATCATCTGGATATCCATACAGTTAGACGGTATAGTTTTATTTATGATGAAGGCCAAGCAAACCAACGCGTTCGACGCCCTCAACCCGCAGCAGCGCCGCGCCGCCACCTTCGGCACGCCGGTGAAGGACAAAGGCGTCACCGCGGGTCCGTTGCTGATCCTGGCGGGCGCGGGCACCGGCAAGACCAACACGCTGGCGCATCGCGCCGCTCATCTGGTGCTGAACGGCGTCGACCCGGCGCGCATCCTGATGCTGACCTTCACGCGCCGCGCGGCTCAAGAGATGATCCGTCGCACGCAAACCATTGTGACCGCCGTGCTCTCGGACCGCGGCAAGATGGGTGATCGCAGCGTGCAGACCCGCTTGTTGTGGTCCGGCACGTATCACTCGATCGGCAACCGCATCCTGCGGCTGTTTGCCAAGCACCTCGGATTGGATCCGAACTTCACCGTGCTCGACCGCGCGGATGCGGCCGATTTCATGGACGTCATCCGCCACGAACTCGGGTTCTCGAGCAAGGACAAGCGTTTTCCGCGCAAGGATGCCTGCCTCGCGATCTACAGCTATCGCATCAACACGCGGCTTTCGCTCAAGCAGACGCTCGACGAGCAATTTCCGTGGGTGAGCGAGTGGGAACAGGATCTGACCCGCCTTTACCGCGAGTACGTCGCGCGCAAGCAGAAGAACAACGTTCTCGATTTCGACGACCTGCTGCTCTACTGGCACGTGATGATGAAGAATCCGGCGCTCGCGCAGAATCTCGCCGCCAATTTCGACCATGTGCTCGTCGATGAGTACCAGGATACGAGCGCGCTGCAGGGCGAGATCATTCAGACTCTGAAGCCGGACGGCAGCGGCGTCACCGTGGTCGGCGACGATGCCCAGGCCATCTACTCGTTCCGCGCGGCCGCGGTGGACAACATCTTGGGATTCGTCGACCGATTCAAGCCAAAGGGCGAAACGGTCGTGCTTTCGCAGAACTACCGCTCGACGCAGCCAATACTGGACTCGGCCAACGCGCTCATGTCGGAGGGAGCGCGGCAGCACCGCAAGACGCTTCTCGGCATGCGCCAATCGACGCAGAAGCCGGTGTACGTGGCGTTGGACGACGCCCAGGCGCAGGCCGAGTACATCGCGGCGAAGATCCTCGCGACGCGCGAGGTCGGCGGCTCACTGCGCCGGCATGCGATCCTGTTTCGCAGCTCCCATCACAGCGACGTGCTCGAAGTGGAGTTCGTCAAGCGCAACATTCCGTTCGTGAAGTACGGCGGACTCAAGTTTCTCGAGGCGGCGCACGTCAAGGATATGCTCTCGATCCTGCGGTGGATCGAGAATCCGAAAAACAGCGTCGCGGGTTTTCGCGTGCTGAAACTCGTGCCCGGCTTCGGCCCTGCCCACGCCAAGAAGGCGCTCGAGCATTTCGAGGCGCAGGGCTTCGCGGTCAAGAGTCTGGCCGCCTTCGATGCGCCTCAGCTCAACAAAATGGACTGGAAGAGATTTTGCACGGTCCTGGAAAAGCTCGCGGATCCTGCGACGCCATGGGCGGGGCAGGTGGGCCTTACGCGCGAGTGGTACAAACCGCAGCTCGATCGCATCTACGACGCCGCCTTCAGCCGCACCGGCGATCTCGAGCAGCTCGAGCACTTGTCGACGCAGTATCCGACCCGGGAGCGGTTCCTGACCGAGCTCACGCTCGATCCGCCGGCCGCGACCAGCGACCAGTCGGGTGCCGCGTCGAAGGACGAGGACTACGTCGTCCTTTCCACCATCCACTCGGCCAAGGGTCAGGAATGGGACTTCGTCTATGTGCTCAACGTTGCCGACGGCAACTTCCCTTCGGAGTTCGCCGCCGGAAAGCCGGAGATGGTCGAGGAAGAGCGGCGCCTTCTGTACGTGGCCATGACGCGCGCCCGCAATGAGCTGCACCTGTGCGCGCCGCTCAAGTACCAGGTGACTCAACAGGCCAAGGACGGCGACGCCCATGTCTACGGCGCCAAGAGCCGGTTCATGAGCGACAAGGTGCTCGAGTGCTTCGAGCGCACGAATTACCGCAGCGTGCGGGGACCGGAGAGCTTGCGGGCCGGCGAAGCCGCCACTGTGGATGTGGTCGCCGAGCTCAAGGAAATGTGGTGAGCGGGCGCACTCACCCGCGCGCCTCGAGACCGCGTCAGGTCTCGAGCCGCGAATACCCACCGAATCAGCCGGTCGGTGCGACCGGCTCGATCA
>JBEKVP010000143.1:0-6386 GCA_049513935.1 Steroidobacteraceae bacterium | reverse complement strand
CCCGATTGCAGGCGAATCTCGATGCACCCGAGGCGCATATACATCGGTATGCCGGCCCAGCGGAGCTCTGGCTTCGCGTCCGCGACGTGCCGGACGCGTGGCTGGTATTGACGTGGCGCATCGCCGGCCCAGCGGCGCCCATCGCGACACTTATCCTACTCGGCGCCGCGGCGTTGCTCACTCTTGGTGCCGCCGGGGTCTCGGCACGCCGCTTGACAGCACCCCTCGCTGAGCTCGCCTCTGCTGCTGCGCGGCTCGCGCAAGGCGAGCGCGTGGAAGTCGCGACCTCATCGGGCCCCAGCGAGGTACGATCGCTGGCCGTTGCGTTCCAATCCATGTCGCATCGTCTTGCGGAACTCGACGAGCAGCGCGAGCTCATGCTGGGCGGGATCTCCCACGATCTTCGTACGCCGCTCGCACGGCTGCGCGTCGCAGTCGAGCTCCTGGAAGAATCTGATCAGGCGCTGACGGAGGAGATGACCGCGAACATCGAGGAAATGGACAGGATGATCGGCCAGTTCCTGCACTACATCCGGGCAAGCTATCGCGAGACACCGGCCAACGCATCGCTCGACGACATTGTGCGCCAGGCTCTGGCGATCTACGCGACCGATGATCGCGTGCGACTCGAGCTCGGCGCCCCTGACCGCCGCTGGTTCGCGCTCGACAGCGTGCGGCATGTAGTGATGAACTTGCTACAGAACGCTTTGGAATATGGGCGGCCGCCTGTCACGGTTCGAACTTCGGCGAGCTCGGCTGAGATTCGTGTCGCGGTACATGATCTCGGTACCGGTCTCTCGGAGGCTGAATGGGCGGAAGCCGTGCGCCCATTCCGCCGCATGAGGGACCACCCCGAGGGCGCGCATACGGGACTCGGGCTCGCAATGGTCGAGCGCTTGGTCCAAGTGTGCGGGGGCAGTGTCGAGGCGAAGCGCGTCGACGGGGGCTTTTCGGTCACCGTGCGGCTTCCTGTGCCAGCCGGGTGCGACCATGTCTAACGGTCAGGGCGCGGACCAGCGTGCTACTTGGACGCCGATCGGAGCGCCGCGAGCGTAGACTTCAAAATTAGACAACACCAGGTGCTCAGCCGCGGTCAAGTTCTTGATTAATTGGCGCGCCCGGAGAGATTGTTCGCGGCTACGCCGCGAATCCTCCGCTGCGCTCCGGACCGCCGCCGCGCCCTGCGCGGCGGCGTCCAACTTGGCCGAAGACGGCCAAGTTGTCGAACTCGCCTTGTTTGTCTGTCGGGAGTTCGAACTGATGCCAATCAGCTTCAGAAGCCGACCGGCGAGTTTTGGACCCTTGAAAATTGGCGCGCCCGGAGAGATTCGAACTCCCGACCTCCTGGTTCGTAGCCAGGCGCTCTATCCAACTGAGCTACGGGCGCACTTGAGCAAAATCATCGCTGGCGGTTCGAAACCTGTTGGCGAAGAGGAGGGGATTGTTCGCGATCTGACGGCCGCTCGTCCCTTCGCTCCGCTTCGGGACCGCCGTCGCCCACGCGCCGGCTCTCCCTCCCTAACCAACCGAATTCCTTAGCAATTCACGCTGAAAATCCAACATCCAGCGATTTCAAACCTTTTGGCGGAGAGGGAGGGATTACTCGTCGCTCCGCTCCTCGCCCCTTCGGGGCCGCCCTCCGGGCGTTATCCCCGCTTCGTTGCTATCGCAGTAATCTGAACGAAAACCACGAGAATTTACCAGCCGTCTGGCGGAGAGGGAGGGATTCGAACCCTCGATGGGCTTTTGACCCATACGCCCTTAGCAGGGGCGCGCCTTCGACCACTCGGCCACCTCTCCGGATCGGGGCAACGGGCCCAAACCAAGGAGCGCGGGATCATACCCGTGCGGAGCAGTCCAGGTAAAGCAGGAGGAATCTAGGCGCTAGGTTCAAGCGTCATCGACGATCTTCGCGACCGGACCTGACGCTCTGCCGTCATGTTCCTCTTCGCGCTTGATGCGCTCGTAGATCTCTTCGCGGTGGACGGCGACGTCTTTCGGCGCATTAACCCCGATACGTACTTGATTGCCCTTAACGCCGAGCACGGTGACCGTTACTTCGTTCCCGATCATCACCGTCTCGCCAACGCGTCTTGTCAATATCAACATAATGCGTGCTCTCCTGATTAGGCATATAGCGAGAAGACTGGCTTGGGTCGCATCGCCGTCAAGCATTCTTCGAATCCAAATGATCGGCTGCCGAATCGCCGTCAGCGGCTCTTCGTACGCCCGCTCAAGAATGCTTGAATCTAAGCATACTAAATGCAAATGCGGCGTCTTGCCATCGAATAAATAAATCGTTCAATTAGCCAGCCGGTTGCGTACCAAGGCTTCCACGCTGGCCAACGCGGCGCCGAGATTCTCCGGTTGCGTGCCGCCCGCCTGCGCGAAGTCCGCCCGGCCGCCCCCCTTGCCGCCCACCTGAGCCGCCACCGCGCCCGCAATGTCGCCTGCGCGCAGGCGCGCGACCAAATCCGGGGAAACACCCGCCACCAGCACCACTTTGCCATCCTGAACCGTTGCCAGCACGACAACCGATGAGCCGAGCTTTTGCTTGAGTTGGTCCACGGACACTCGCAAAGCCTTGGCATCCGCGCCCTCAATCCGTGCAGCCAAAACCTTAATGCCGTTTACCGCCTTTGCCTGAGCCGACACGTCGCCGCCCTGCCCGGTGGCCAGTTTCGACTTGAGCTGCTGCACCTCCTTTTCGAGCCGCTTGGAGCGTTCGATGAGCTCGCGCACTTTCTCATCGACGTCCTCGCGGCTGCCGCGAAGCAGCGTCGCCACGTCGCGCAGCACTTGATCGACTCGCACGAGCCACTCGTAGGCGGCTTGACCGGTCAGCGCCTCCACACGCCGAATGCCGGCCGCGACGCCGGATTCGCTGACGATCTTGAACAGCCCGATGTCTCCGGTGCGTTGGACGTGCGTGCCGCCGCAGAGTTCCATCGAGAAGTCGCCGAACGACAGCACGCGCACGTCGCTCTCGTATTTCTCGCCGAACAGCGACATCGCACCCGCTGCCACAGCATCATCGAGCGCCATCACGCGCGTCTCGGCGGGATCGTTGCGCCGAATGGCGACATTCACCAGCTCTTCGATGCGATGAATCTCCTGCTGCGTCAAGGCCTGCCCATGCGAGAAGTCGAAGCGCAGGCGATCGGGCGCCACGAGCGAGCCCTTCTGCTGGACGTGTTTGCCGAGAACTTCGCGCAGCGCCGCGTGCAGGAGATGCGTTGCGGAGTGATTGAGGGCGATCGCGGCACGGCGTGCGCCGTCGACCTGCGCGACGACCTCCTCGCCGACGCGCAGCTCGCCCGATTCCACGACACCGATGTGCGCGAACGAGGCACCGATTTTCTGAGTGTCCCGCACGGCGAAGCGCGCGGTCTCGCCGCTGAGCGAGCCCGAGTCGCCCATCTGTCCGCCGCCCTCGGCGTAGAACGGCGTCTGATCGAGCACCACCTGTCCTTCTTGGCCCGTGCGCAACACGTCCACGACCGCGCCGTCGAAAATCAGCGCGGTGACGCGCCCCGCGCCGGCCAGCCGATCGTACCCGGAGAAGTCGGTCTTTCCCGGAAGCTTCACCGTGTCCTTGACGCCCCCGCCAAACTTGCTCGCGGCGCGTGCGCGTCCGCGCTGGGCGGCCATGGCGGCGTCGAAGCCCTGCTGATCGATGGTGAGCCCGCGCTCGCGCGCCACATCGGCGGTGAGATCGAGCGGGAAGCCGTAGGTATCGTAGAGACGAAATACCGTCTCCCCCGGGATGACCTTCGATTCCAGCTTGGCGGTCTCGGCATCGAGCAGCGCCATCCCGGTTGCGAGGGTCTCGGCGAACCGGGTTTCCTCCTGCATGAGCACTTGCGAGGCGCGTCCCGCGCCGGCCGCGAGCTCGGTGTAGTACCCGCCCATCTCATGCACCAGCGTCGGCACCAGCTTGTAGAAAAACGGCTGCGTTTGTCCGAGCTTGTACCCATGCCGAATTGCCCGCCGGATGATGCGCCGCAATACGTAGCCGCGCCCTTCGTTCGACGGCACCACTCCATCGATGATCAGAAACGTGCACGCGCGGATGTGATCGGCGATGACGCGCAAGCTGGACGATTCCAGATCCTGCGTCCCGGTGATCTCGGCGGCCGCCGAAATCAACGACTTGAACAGATCGATCTCATAATTGCTGTGCACGCCTTGCATGACCGCCGCGACACGCTCGAGACCCATGCCGGTGTCGACCGAGGGTTTGGGCAGCGGCACCAAAATCCCATCGGACGAGCGGTCGTATTGCATGAAGACGAGGTTCCAGATCTCGACATAGCGATCGCCGTCTTCCTCGGGTGAGCCGGGGGGGCCTCCCGCAACCTCCGGCCCGTGATCGTAGAAGATCTCGCTGCACGGTCCGCAAGGGCCGGTTTCTCCCATCGACCAGAAATTCGACTTCTCGCCCATTCGAGTGCAGCGCGTCGGATCGACTCCGATCTCCTCGACCCAGATGCGCTCGGCCTCGTCGTCCTCGGTATACACCGTGACCCACAGGCGGTCCTTAGGGATGCCGAGCGTCCCGGTGACGAAATTCCAGGCGTAGTGGATCGCCTCGCGCTTGAAATAGTCGCCGAAGCTGAAATTGCCGAGCATCTCGAAAAAGGTGTGATGACGCGCCGTGTAGCCGACATTTTCCAGATCGTTGTGCTTGCCGCCCGCGCGCACGCAGCGCTGCGCGCTCGCGGCCCGCGTGTAAGCGCGCGATTCCTTGCCGAGGAACACGTCCTTGAACTGCACCATGCCGGCGTTGGTGAAGAGAAGCGTCGGATCGGCGCCGGGGACGAGCGAGCTCGAGGGCACCACGGCATGCCCGTTCTTGCGGAAAAATTCCAGGAAGCTGGCCCGGATCTCCGAGCTCGTCATAATCCGCAGTTTGGCGTCGCGTTTCATAGGTCGTCTTCTTTCATATCCACATCAATATCCAGGCCCAAGGCGTCGCGAATCTGAGCATTCGTGAAACCCCGATAAGCGAGGAATCGCGCTTGGCGCTGCCGATCAGCGTAATTGTTCGGCGGCGAAGTTCCAAACTTCTTTTGCCTGGCCCGGTTGAGCTGCAAGCTCCAGTGCGGATAGGCGTCGAGGCTCGAGTCCGATTCGGCCGCGCCCACCCCCTGTTTGCGCAAATCCGCGCGCACCCGGTTGGGACCGTGACCCCGCGATGCGTGATAGGCCACGAAGTTCTCGAGATAGCGGCGATCGTCGAGCAATTTCTCCGCGCGGAGCTTCTCGATCAGCGCATCGACGAGCGCCGCGTCGAAACCCTTGTCGAGCAGCTTGCGGCGCAGCTCTCCCGATGCGTGATCGCGGCGCGCCAAGGCGTCGAGCGCGGCCACCCGAGCCGCACGCGAATCGAGCGGCTCTACCTCGCCACGGCTTCCGATGCCACAACCTCTTTGTCGCCGCGATTCATGGTCGCCTTCTCAGGAATCAGCTTGGCGCGAATCTGACCCTCGATGTCCTTGGCGATTTCCGGATGCTGTTGCAGGAAGACGCGGACATTGTCCTTGCCCTGACCGATCCGCTCTCCCTTGTAACTGTACCAAGAGCCGGATTTCTCCACCAGATTGTGCAGCACGCCGAGCTCGATGATCTCGCCTTCCTTGGAAATTCCCGTGCCGTACATGATCTCGAACTCGGTCTCGCGGAAGGGCGGCGCCACCTTGTTCTTGACGACCTTGACGCGGGTCATCGAGCCGACCACTTCCTCGCCGTTCTTGATCGCACCGATGCGCCGGATGTCCATGCGCACCGAGGAATAGAACTTGAGCGCATTGCCGCCCGTCGTCGTTTCCGGATTGCCGAACATGACGCCGATTTTCATGCGGATCTGGTTGATGAAAATCACGATGGTATTCGAGCGCTTGATGTTACCGGTCAACTTGCGCAGCGCCTGCGACATGAGGCGCGCCTGCAGCCCCATGTGCTGGTCCCCCATCTCGCCCTCGATCTCCGCCTTCGGCGTGAGCGCCGCGACCGAGTCGACCACCACGACATCGACGGCGCCGGAGCGCACGAGCATGTCGGTGATCTCCAAGGCCTGTTCGCCGGTATCGGGCTGCGATACCAGCAAGTCGTTGACCTTGACGCCCAATTTCTCCGCATAGACGGGATCGAGCGCATGCTCCGCATCGACGAATGCGGCCGTGCCGCCGTGCCGTTGCGCAGAAGCGATGATGGCCAGCGTCAGCGTCGTCTTACCGGAGGATTCGGGCCCGAATATCTCGATCACTCTGCCGCGCGGCACGCCGCCGACACCCAAGGCGATGTCGAGGCCGAGCGAGCCGGTCGGGATCGACTCCACCTCGTAGGTGGCGCCCGCATCACCCAGGCGCATCACGGAGCCTTTA
>JBEKVP010000142.1:0-6391 GCA_049513935.1 Steroidobacteraceae bacterium | reverse complement strand
GTCGGGCGGCGTATTCGGTTTGCTGCTCGCCTACGCCGTCATGTTCCCAGAGGCCCGGGTCGCGCTGTTGATCCTGCCGATCCCGCTGCCCGCGCGCGTATTCGCCGCGCTCTATGCGGCCGCCGAACTCTTCCTCGGAGTGACCGGTACGCAATCCGGCGTCGCGCACTTCGCGCATCTCGGGGGATTGGTCGGCAGCGCCCTGGTGCTCGCCGCGTGGCGGCGGCAGGGGCGCCGCCCGCAGCCGGGCGGGCGTACCCAATAGCGGCCGAACCGGCTAGGCTTAGGACCCATGAAAAGCGCCGCGAACATTTGCATCCTGGGACTGCTCTTGTGCGCCGCGCTGCCGGCGCAAGCCGAGTGGGTGAGGCGTGTCACCGACGGCATCATGGGAACGCGCATCACCGTGGAGCTCTGGGCCGAGGATCCCGCCAGGGGAGAACAGGCGATCGACGCGGTGCTCGACGAGATGCGCCACATCGATGAGACGATGAGCACCTACAAGCCCACGAGCGAGGTGTCCCGGGTCAACGACAAGGCCGCCGACGGACCGATGCACATCAGCAAGGAGTTGTTCGATCTCTTGGTGACCTCGAAGCAGTACTCGGAAATCACCGAGGGGGCCTTCGACATTACGTACGCGAGCGTCGGCTACATGTACGATTTCCGCAGACGCGTGCGTCCGAACGAAACGCAGATCGCCAAGGCGCTGCCGGCGGTCAACTATCGGCATGTCCTGCTCGATCCCGAGAAACAGACCGTGCAGTTCTCGCAGAAGGGCGTGCGCATCGACCTCGGCGGAATCGCCAAGGGCTACTCGGTCGACCGCGGCATCGACGTGCTCAAGGGTCTCGGCTACACGCGCGCCTTCGTGGGCGCCGGTGGCGACAGCCGGATCATCGGCGACCGATTCGGCAAGCCGTGGATCGTCGGGATCCGCGACCCGCGCAAGGGCGAAGGCAATGTGATCGCGCGGATCCCGCTGGTCGATGCCGCGATCTCCACGTCCGGCGATTACGAGCGGTTCTTCGACGAGGGCGGCGTGCGCTACCACCACATCATCGACCCGCACACCGGCCATTCCGCGAGCAAGGTGCGCAGCGCCACCGTGATCGGGCCTTATGCGACGCGCACCGACGGCCTATCGAAGACCGCCTTCGTGCTCGGGCCGGAGGCGGCGATGGAGATCTACAACCGGCTCGACGACATCGACGCCATCATCGTCAAGCTCGACGGTACGATCGTCAAATCGAAGGATATGCAAAAAGCGGCACCCGAGCCGCCGCACTAGCTAATCCCGGAAGTTGTTGAACTGCAGCGGCACCTCGAACGTGCTCTTGCGCAGGAGCGCGATCGCTTCCTGCAGATCGTCGCGCTTTTTGCCGGTCACGCGCACCTTCTCGCCCTGGAGCTGCGCCTGAACCTTGAGTTTCGAGTCCTTGATGAGGCGCGTCACTTTCTTGCCGGTCTCCTGGTCGATGCCGTGCCGGAGCTCCACCTGCTGCTTGGCGACGGCGAGATTGACGACGGGTTCCTTCACCTCGAGGCAGGCGATGTCGATGCCGCGCTTGGCGATTTTGAGCTTCAAGATCTCGAGCATCTGCTTCAATTGAAAATCCGCCGGCGCGCTCATGGTCACCGTGGTTTCCTCGAGCTCGAACGCGGCGCCCGTATTCTTGAAGTCGAAGCGCTGAGACAGCTCGCGGCTCGCCTGGTCTACGGCGTTGGTCAGCTCATGAGAATCGATTTCGGAAACTACGTCGAACGAGGGCATGGAGATTTCCGGCCGGGCGGGGCGTCTCGAGCCTCAACGATACCCGCGCGCCTGCAGCGTGAACAGCTTGGCGTAGCGGCCGTCGGCCGCCATCAACGACTCGTGACTGCCGCGCTCGACGATCCGCCCCTCCTCCAGGACCAGAATCTGATCCGCCATGCGCACGGTGGAGAAGCGGTGCGATATGACGATCGCGATGCGATTGCGGGTCAATTCGCGGAAGTGCTCGAACACCTCCGCCTCCGCCCCGGCGTCGATCGAGGCCGTGGGCTCATCGAGCACGAGAATGTCGGCCTCGTTGCGCATGAAGGCGCGCGACAGCGCGATTTTCTGCCACTGGCCTCCCGACAGCTCGCGGCCGTCCTTGAACCATTTGCCGAGCTGTGTGCGGTAGCCCGAGGGGAGCTGCTCCACGAAATCCGCGGCCAGCCCCTGGGCGGCGGCGCCGCGCCAGCGGCCCTCGTCCTCGAACGCGCGCACATCGCCCGCGCCGATGTTCTCGCCGACGAGCAGCTGGTAGCGCGCGAAGTCCTGGAATATAACGCCGATGCGCTGCCTCAAGGTGGTCTCGTCCCAGTCCTGCAAATTTAGGCCGTCGAGAAGAATCCGCCCCCGGGTCGGCTGGTAGAGCCGGGTCAGCAATTTGATCAGCGTGGTCTTGCCCGAGCCGTTCTGCCCAACGAGCGCGAGGCTTTCCCCAGGCCGGACGTGCAGATCGATCTGCGACAGCGCGGGCGCGGTCGCGCCCGGATAGACGAACTCCACGCCCTCGAACCGTATGCCGTCGCCGGGCAGTGGGCCCCGCGTGAGCGAGCCGCTCGTGCTCTTCACCGGTTGCTCGAGGTACTCGAAGAGATTCGACAGATAAAGGTTGTCTTCGTACAGGCCGCTGATGGCCGTGAGTGCCGCGCTCACCGAGGCCTGACCCTGGCGCAGCAGCATGAGGTACATGGTCATCTGGCCGACGGTCATCGCGCCGAGCACGGTCTCCGCGGCGATCCACCCGTAGCCGCCGTAGAGCGCGCCGGTGCCGAGCAATCCCAGTCCGAAGCCCCACGTATCGCGGCGCACGGTGAGATCGCGGTCCTCGCGATAGAGTCGCGTGAAGATCTCCCGGTAGCGGTCGAGGAAGCGCGGACCGAGCTGGAACAGCTTCACCTCCTTGGCGTTCTCGTCGCGCGCGAGCACCCCCTCGAGGTAGATCTGCATGCGTGACTCGGGCGCCCGCCAGCGGAACAGGCGGAATGCCTCGCCGGAGAATTTCGCCTCGGCGAGGAAGGCGGGCAGCCCCGCAAGCACCAGGAGCACCACGGCCCACGGAGAGAAGCGCACCAAGAGACCGCCGAACGAGATCAACGAGACCGCGTTCTGCAGCAGGCCGAAGGTACGCATGACCAGGCTCAAGGGGCGGCTCGAGGCTTCGCGCCGCGCGCGGGTGAGCTTATCGTAGAACTCGGAGTCCTCGAACTGCACGATGTCGAGCGTGAGCGCCTTCTCGAGGATCATCACGTTGACCCGCTGGCCGAGCTGTGCCCGCAGCAGCGATTGGGCGAGCGACAAGCCGCGTTGCGCGAGAGCGGTCAAGGCGACGAGCCCGGCCTCGCACGCCACCAAGGCGAGCACATGGCCGAAGGCGGTCGCCCCGGTGCGGTGGTGCAGTTCCGCGGCGCGAATCACCGCATCGACGATCAGCGCCCCGATGTAGGCGACGCCCGCGGGCAAAACGCCCGCGATGACCGTGAGCGCCGCAAGCGCGACCGACAGCGAGCGGTTGGTGGTCCACACCAGCACCAAGGCGCGCCGGCTGTATACGAACAGCGCGGCGATGCTGCGTTGGAACGCGCCGTTGCCCGAGGCGCGTGCCGAGTCGTCGGAGACCAGGGGAGGATGGGCCGCCAAAGCGTCGCTACTTCACCAGGCGCGTGTAGAACGGGCAGCGGTAAGGCTTGCCCCCGCCCGCGCGCAGGCCAGCGATCGCCGGGTTTCGTTTATATACGCCGTTCGACATTGGCTATCTCGTCTCCCCCGTATCCCACACGCACGGAGCCCCTCCGCTTATAATTGCCCGAAGGGCCGCGCTCTGCGCCCCCGTCCCGGTATGGCGGAGTAATCGTGAAATTCAAGCCCCTGCTCGATCGCTGGAAAAAGGACCCCCTGCCGGTGCGGACGGCGGCAGAATACGCCGTACGGCTGCCGCTCGACGATGCGTCGCGCCTGCACGCCCTGGTCGAGCTGTTCCCCGGATGTACCCTCGAGGAAATCGTCACGGATTTGCTGCATGCCGGGCTCGACGAGATTGCGGCAGCGATGCCTTACGAGCCCGGCCCTCTGATCATCTCGCGCGATGACCACGGCGACCCGGTGTACGAGGACATCGGCATGACGCCGCGGTTCGTCGAGCTGACGCGCAAGCTCAAGAAGGGTCTCGAGGCGGATCTCGAGCCCGCGCCCGGCGCTCCTCGGCCCAAGCCGCAGACCGCGGCCAAGAAGACGCGTGGATCCTGAGCGGGGCCGCTTAGGCTCGCCGCCGCCGACCCCCCCTTAGCGCCCGCCCCCCGCCTCGAAGGGGTGCGGGTAGGCTTGACGCTGCCCGCTCGCGGCGGCGATACTCCGCGAGCATGTCAAGCGCAAGCTTCACTCACGTTCGTTGGTGGTGGCGCACTTCGTCAATGGGGTGGGCGCTGGGCGCTTAAGATTTAATTTCATCCGATATCCAGAGCCCATCTCCGCCATGCGACGGGGATGGGTTTTTTTTTGGGCCCTTGAGCTTAGGTAATCGACAGATCACATGAAAGCGCCTTTCGACATCGCTGCCGATCTCGACACGCCGGTGTCCGCCTACCTGAAGCTCGCCCCCTTTCGCCCGCGCTTTCTGCTGGAGAGCGTGGAGGGCGGCGAGCGGTTGGCGCGGTACTCGTTCATCGGCTTCGGCGATTGCTTGGAGGTGCGGCTCGACGCCTCGGGACTCGCCGTCGGCGACCAGCGTGGACCGCGGCCCCGCTCGAGGCAGGAATTTCTCGGCGCGTTGCGCGCCGCGCTTGCGCTCGCGCCGCAGCCGAAGCCCGAGATTCCGGGCGTTCCGCTGTCGGGGGGCCTGGTCGGCTACACCGCTTATGACGCCGTGCGCTACTTCGAGCGCTTGCCGGGACGCAGCCTCGACGCGACGCCGACCCCGCACGCGCACTACGTCGCGCCGTGCTCGCTCCTCGTCTTCGATCACCTCACTCGCAGCGCCGCGCTCCTGCACGACGGCAGCGAGGAGGAGCGGCAACTCTTGCGGCGCGAGGTCATGCGCGCGCTGCGCGGCGCGGTGCCCACCGTGCTCGCCCCCGGCGGCTTCTCGCCCGCCGAGCCCTCGCTCTCCGAGGCGGCGCACGCGGCCGGCGTCAGGCGGGCTCAAGAATACATCGCCTCGGGCGACGTCTATCAGCTCGTGCTCGCCTCGCGGTTCGAGGGACGGCACGGGCTCGCTCCCTTCGAGGTATACCGGGCGCTGCGGCTTCTCAACCCCTCGCCCTACATGTTCTTCTGCGAGCTCGGCGATATCACCGTGGTCGGCTCCTCGCCCGAGGCCTTGGTCAAGTCTCACGGCGGCCAAGCGCAACTGCGCCCGATCGCGGGGTCGCGGCCGCGCGGTGACGACGCCGCCGGCGACCTTCAGCTCGAGACGGATCTGCTCGCGGATCCCAAGGAGAACGCCGAGCACGTCATGCTGGTCGATCTGGCTCGCAATGATCTGGGGCGGGTGGCGACGGCCGGATCGGTGCGGGTCGATCCGTACCGGGTGATCGAGCGCTACAGCCACATCATGCACATCGTGAGCGGCGTGAGCGGCAAGCTGGCCTTGGGGTTCGATGCGTTCGACCTGTTTGCCGCCACCTTTCCGGCGGGCACGCTGGTCGGCGCGCCCAAGGTGCGCGCCATGGAGATCATCGATGAGCTCGAGCCGGTCGGGCGGCAGCTCTACGGCGGCACCGTGGGCTATTTCGGCCGGCACGGCGATATGGACCAGGCGATCACGATCCGCACCCTGGTGTTCCGCGGCGATCAATACAGCTACCAGGCGGGGGGCGGTATCGTCGCCGACAGCGCCCCGAGAGCCGAATACGAGGAACTCATGGCGAAGAGCGCGGTGCTGCGCCGCGCACTCAGCATCGCGGCGGAGGGCCTGTGAGCGCGCGGCCGAGAATATTGCTGATCGACAACTACGATTCGTTCACCTACAACCTGGTGCAGGCGTTCCTGGTGCTCGGAGCGGAGGTCGACGTTCACCGCAACGATGCGATCAGCGTCGAGGCGGCGCTGCGCCAGGGGCACTCGCACTTGGTCATCTCTCCGGGGCCCGGCACGCCGCGCAGTGCCGGCGTGTCGATGCCGATGATCGAAGCATTCGCGGGACGCATCCCGATCTTCGGCGTGTGCTTGGGTCACCAGTCCTTGGTCGAGGTGTTCGGCGGACGCGTGGTGCGCGCCTCGCGGCTCATGCACGGCAAAGTGTCGCCGGTGCAGCACGACGGCAAGGGCGTGTTCAGCGGCATGGGCCAGGATTTTCCGGCGGGGCGCTATCACTCGTTGATTGCGCAACCTGACGGCATCCCGGCGGCGCTCGAAGTCACG
>JBEKVP010000141.1:0-6410 GCA_049513935.1 Steroidobacteraceae bacterium | reverse complement strand
TCACGAACGCATTGAGGATAGCGAGCCCGGTCGTGGATGCGGATCGGCTGCGGCCGCGCGCATCGAAAATCATCGAAATCAGGGCAGAGGACATGAGCGCGACGCCGATCCAGAGCGGCCGCGACAGCTGCTCGCCCACCCACACGCTACTGCCGATCGCCACCAGGAGCGGCGCCATCCCGCGCATCAGGGGGTAGGCGTGGCTCAAGTCTCCCGCGCGGTAAGCGGCCGCCAGCACGACGCCGTACAGAAGCTCCGTGATCGTCGATGCCCCGAGGTATGGCCAGCTCGCCCGAGCCGGAGCCGCAAGAAACGGCAGCGCGAGGGCGGACAAGAACCCGGCGCCCGTGTAGATAATGCCGGTGGCCGTGTGCTTGTTGCGCCCTGCCTTGACCATGAGGTTCCAGCTCGCATGCAGCAGCGCGCCGACGAGCACAACCAACAGGACGCCGAAGCTCAACGGCCGTATTCTCCGCGGGCGGATTCAACGAATATGCACAGCAAGCGGCTGATTCTGCCAGCGACCTGCGCACGCCGCTCAGGAGATTGAGGCGAGCTACGCTGGGGCGAGAGGCGCCAGCGCGCTCTCGGGAGATCGCGCCGAGCGCAGCCAATCGACGCGAAGAAGCGCCCCATCGATGAGCTCGATGCGGGTGCATCGCGCAAGCTCGCGCGCCTCGCACGTGAACTCCCCACCCGTGAACAGATAGCCCCCGCTCGCGCCCGCCGCCCGGATGATCCTGCCCAGATCGCGCACGACCGTCACGTCAACTTGCTGCTTGCGCCACTGCTTGCATTCGACCAGGAACCGCTCACCCTTCCTCATCAGAGCGAGATCCACGCTCCTGCCCGATCCGCCGGGGATTCCGCCGCCGAATCCGGTGACGATGAACCCGCGGCGACGAAACTCCTCGCCGATCAGCCGTTCGAAATCACGCCAGGTCAGGGAAGCGAGCACGGGATGGGCAGGAGCGGCGCCGCGCGTGCCGCTGCAGTGTGAGCGTGAGTGCATCGGAGCGGATTCTGGGACCGCGCTCCGCGCGCGCGCTGCGAAGCGAGTCACGAACTCGCGCTATGCAGTGAACATCCCTGGCCGCCCGGGAGCGCGCCGCTCACGGTAGCGACCGGATACGTTACCGCACGCTGGTGCTCTTGCCCTCGCGCGCATGCAGGTCAACCGCGGGTCGATGAATAGGCGCAAATCAACGCGATCCCTTGACTCCGTAGAGCGCCATGAACGCGCCCACCGATAGCTCGACGTGCACCTTGATCTCCTGCGCGGTCGGGGCTGGGATGAGATTCAACAAGAACTGCAGGTGAGCGGGGCCTTTGCACAAGCTCAGGAACTGATCCGCGGCGAGCGCGCAGTCGGGCGGATCGACGAGACCTTGCGTCTGGGCCGTCTGCAGATACCCCTCGAGTACTTTGCGGCCCCGCGCCGGTCCAACCTCGTAGAACATCCGGCCGAGCTCGGGGCTGCGCTGGGCCTCGGCGACCAGGATTCGGAACAGCTTGATCGTCTGCTCGGAATAAAGATGCTCGAGATACCGCTCGCCGAATACCGTGAGCGTCTCGACCGGCGAGCCCTCCGCGGTGCTCGCCAAGAAGCGACTCGCCGCCGACCCGCACAGATCGCGGACCTGCGCCTCGAACAACTCCTCCTTGCTCCTGAAGTAGTTGTAGAGCGTGCCCTTCGAGCCGCCGAGCCGCGCCGCGATCGCTGACATCGAGGTGGCACTGTACCCATGCTCGAAGAACACCTCGCGCGCCACGTTCATGATCGCTTCGCGGCGCTCCTCGCGCAGAGGTGTGGCGGTTGAGAGTTTGACCATACGGTACGGTTAATCCTTGACGATGAGCCGTCGTTCCGCCATATTACCACAAAATGACCGTACGGTACGGTCATTTGCTATCGAGGCAAGACCCAGCTCTTGCAGGACACGACATGCGCCCCATCCGCCCGCCAGCCGCTTGGCTGTCAGCTTCCAGTCTCATCGCCGTCGGGGTTTGCGGTTGCGCGAGCGTGCCCGATGTCGGTCCCACCCCGGGTCCGAAGGCCGCGGCCTCCTACGCCACGGCGCAGAGTTTTGCCGCTCCGGCGGCCGCCTGGCCGGTGGATGGCTGGTGGCGCGCCTACGGCGATGCGCAGCTCTCCTCTCTCATCGAGACCGCGCTCCTCGGTACGCCGAGCCTCGCACAGGCCGAGGCGCGGATGCGTCAAGCGCAAGCGAGCGCGGCGCAGACCAAGTCGAGCCTCTGGCCCTCGCTCGAGCTCGACGCGAACGGTGGCGAAGTGAGGGAGAGTCTCAATCAAGGCTTCCCGCCGCAGTTCGCCCAATACCTGCCGCGCGGCTACAACTCAGATGCCTACATTGCGCTCAAGTTTGACTACGAGTTCGACTTCTGGGGAAAGAACCGCTCCGCTGTCGCGGCCGCGGTCTCCGAGCTGCGTGCCGCGCAGGCGGAGGCTGCCGAGGCGCGGCTCGCGCTGTCCACCGGCATCGCCCTCGCCTACGCCGATCTGGCGCGGCTTTATGCCGAGTACGACGTCGCGGCCCGCACCGTCCAGGTAAAAGAGGAGACGTTCGGCCTCGTATCCCGGCGCGTCGACAACGGACTCGACACCCGGGCCGAGCTTAAAGAGGCGGAGGCGGGAGCGCCCGCGGCGCGCGCGCAGATGGCTGCCGTGGATGAAGAGATCAGGCAAACGCGCAACCGTATCGCGGCCTTGATGGGCGCCGGGCCCGATCGCGGCGCGTCGATCGAGCGTCCGCCCGCGGAGCAGTTGAAAGCCTTTGGCCTGCCCGCGGAGCTCGCTGCGGAGCTCCTCGGCCGACGGCCGGATCTCGCGGCGGCGCGCTGGCGGGCCGAGGCTGCTGCGAGGCGCATCGGCGTCGCGCGCGCGCAGTTCTATCCGAACGTAAACCTCGCCGCCTACATCGGTCAGCAGGCGCTGTTCGCGAATTTGCTGTGGCACTCGAGCTCGCAGATCGGGGGCGTCGGCCCGGCCGTGACGTTGCCGATCTTCGAGGGAGGCCGGCTGCGGGCGCAATACCGCGGCGCAAAGGCCGATTACGACGAGGCGGTCGCGACCTACGATGCGACGCTGGTGGAAGCGCTGCATGAGGTCGCCGACGTCGCCGCGAGCGAACGGGCGCTCACGGCTCGGCTCGAGCAAAGCCGCGCCGCTCTCGCGGCGAACGAGGAGGCGTACCGGCTGACTCGCATGCGCTACGAGGGCGGCCTGTCGAACTATCAATCCGTGCTGATCGCGGAGGATGCGGTCTTGCAATCGCGTCTCACGGTCGCCGATCTCGAGGCGCGCGCTTTCACGCTCGACGTCGAGCTCGTGCAGGCCCTCGGCGGCAGTTACGCCCAAACCTGATCCAGCAACCATGCGTCAACCGGGATTTCTCCATGGCCGAGCCTAATACCCTTCGCAGCACTCCGGTGACGCCCTTGACCGGCGCGCCGCCGCCGGCTCCCGCCGCGCCTCCGCCCTCCTCTGCTCCGGCGCCACCGCCCGGGGTCGCCGCCGCGAAGCGCAAGCGGCTGTTCGGCATCCTGGCTGCGAGCGTGCTGGCGCTCGCCGCGATCACGGCGCTCTGGCTCTGGATCACGTCGAATCAAATCACCACGGATAACGCCTACGTCGATGCGGATCTCGTACAAGTCACGCCGCTCTTCGGCGGCCCGGTGGCCGCCACCTACGTGAGCAACACGGACCTGGTGAAGAAGGGCCAGCTGCTGGTCTTGCTCGACGATGCCGATGCCAGAATCGCTTTGGACCAGGCGCGCGCGGACTTGGGGCAGGTGGAGCGCAAGGTGCGCGGGTACTTCGCTAGCGACGTCGCCCTCGGTGGGCAAGTCAACTCGCGCGAGGCGGACATCGCGAGCGCGAACGCGAAGCTCGCAAGCGCGAAGGCGGACTTCGAGCGCGCACGCGTCGATCTCGAGCGCCGCCAGGCGCTCGCGGCCTCGGGCGCCGTCTCGGGCGATGAGCTCACCCAGGCACAGAACGCCTTCGCCACGGCGCAGGCCGGCCTGCAAGCCGCCGCCGCCGCGCGCGAGCAGACGCTCGCACAGCGAGCGGCCGCCATCGGCCAGCGCTCGGTCAACAAGGCGCTCTTCGAGGGCGCGGGGGTCGGCGACAACCCGGAGGTGCTGGCCGCTCGCGCCAGGGTGGAGCAAGCCGAGTTGAACCTCCGCCGAACGCGCATCGTGGCCCCGGTCGACGGGGTAATCGCCAAGAACGCGGTCCAGGTCGGCCAGCAGGTTCAGCCCGGCGAGCTTCTCATGAGCATCGTGCCGCTCAAGGCCGTGTACGTGAGCGCGAACTACAAGGAAGCGCAGCTGCGCAAGGTACGCGTCGGTCAGCCTGCGCTGCTGACCTCGGACTTGTACGGCGGCTCGGTCAAGTATCACGGTAAGGTCGTGGGCCTCGGGGGTGGTACGGGCGCTGCTTTCGCGCTCATCCCGGCGCAAAACGCCACCGGCAACTGGATCAAGGTCGTGCAGCGCTTGCCCGTGCGGATTGCGCTCGATGCGCGGGAGCTCGAGGCGCACCCGTTGCGCGTCGGCTTGTCCATGAACGCCGACATCGACGTGTCGAAGCACTAGAGCGCTGCGCATCGTGGCCGACCCGGCAAGGAACGCGGCAAGCTCGGAATTCGCGCCGATGAGCGGAGCGCCCCTGTGGCTCGCGGGAAGTCTTCTGGCGCTGTCGAATTTTTTCGTCGTGCTCGACATCACCATCACCAACGTCTCGGTGCCCAACATCGCGGGCGGGCTCGCGGTTTCCCCCGATCAAGGCACATGGGTCATCACTTCGTACGCGGTCGCCGAGGCCATCATGGTGCCGTTGAGCGGCTGGCTCTCACAGCGCTTCGGCGCGGTGAGAGTGTTCGCCGCAGCCACGCTGGGATTCGGCGCCTGCTCGGCGCTGTGCGGGTTCGCACCCTCGCTGAGCGCTCTGGTGCTCTTTCGGGTCATGCAGGGTGTCTGCGGCGGCCCGCTCATCCCGCTGTCGCAAACGCTCTTGCGCCGCATTTTCCCAGCCTCGAAACAGTCCGCCGCTCTCGGACTGTGGTCGATGACCACGGTGGTCGCGCCCGTCGCGGGTCCGCTGCTGGGAGGCGAGATCGTCGATACGGTTGGATGGCCGTGGATCTTCTTCATCAACGTCCCGATCGCGGCGACCGTGGGCGTCCTTTTGTGGCGGCTTTTGGCCTCGCGCGAGACCGCCACCGAGCGGCGGCCGGTCGACTTCGTGGGTCTTGCCCTGCTCGTCACCTGGGTCGGCTCGATGCAGGTCATGCTCGATAAGGGCAAAGACCTCGATTGGTTCGGTTCCCGCCTCATCGTGACGCTCGCCATCATTGCGCTCCTCGGCTTCGCCGCATTTCTCATCTGGGAGCTGACCGATGAGCATCCGATCGTCGATTTGCGGGTGTTCCGCCATCGAGGCTTCGTCGCCGCGGCCATCGTCATGCCTCTCGCCTATGGCTCCTTCTTCTCCAGCATCGTGCTGCTGCCGCTCTGGCTGCAGATCAACTTGGGCTACACCGCAACCTGGGCCGGCCGGGTCACGGCGTTTCAGGGCTTCCTCGCGGTCATCATGTCGCCCATCGTCGCGAGGCTCACCGCGACCAAGGATGCACGCGTGCTCGTCACCATCGGAATGGTCAGCTTGGGCGCCGTCACGCTCTGGCGCAGCACCTTCGTCACTGACGTCGATTTCTGGACCATCGTCTGGCCGCAGGTGGGCCTGGGGTTCGCCATCCCGTTCTTTTTCATTCCGTTGACCGCCGTCGCCTTGAGCTCGGTGCTGCCGCGCGAGACGACCTCGGCGGCGGGGCTGCTCACGTTCATGCGCACCACTGCCGCCGCGTTCGCGACCTCGATCACCACCACCCAGTGGGACAATATCGCCACGGATCGCCGCGTCGAGCTCGCCGGCGCCCTGAACGGCGCCGGCAGCACCATCGATGCGCTGACCCACGCCGGCTTCACCAGCGCGCAGGCGTTGCGCCAGATCGATGCGCTCGTGCAGTCGCAAGCCCTGATGCTCGCGACCGATCGGGTGTTTTTCATGACCGCGCTGGTGTTCGTGCTGGCGGCGCTCGCCATATGGATCGCTCCCAAACCGAAGCGCGCCGCCGCTGCGGCCGGCGGTCATTGAGCAGGGCGCCGCGCCGGGCCCCGCCCAGGCGTGCGAGCCCTCTTCACTTAATCGGCCCGGCGCTTTGACTTATCGCGACTGCGCTCGCGCCGCCGCGCCGATCGCCGTAGAATCGAGCTATGACCCAGCGCGCGCATTCCGATCTCTTGCCGTGGATCTTCGGCGGCGTGCTCGCCGTGAGCGCCGCGATCGGCCCGGCAATCGGCTTGACCAACGGAGCGGCGTCCGC
>JBEKVP010000140.1:0-6420 GCA_049513935.1 Steroidobacteraceae bacterium | reverse complement strand
CGTGGACTGTGTAGAGGGTGTGCGGACGCACTTTGATGCGGAAGATCAGCGCGGGCCGCGTTCCGCCGCCGCCGATGCGCAGCGCCTGGCCGTCGGCGATGCCGGCCGGGATCTGAACGTCCACCTGCCGGGGGCGCCCGCCTTCATGAATGGTCACGCGCCGCTTGGTCCCCGCGAACAGCTCCTCGACCGTGACCTCCAGAACCCCGGCATCCGCCTCGGGCGGCGCGCCGGCGCCCGAGTAGCCGCCCGACCCGCCGAGACCCCCGCCCCCGCCGAAGCCGCTTCCGGCTCCGCCGAAGTTGCCTCCCGCTCCGCCGAACAAGCTCGAGAAGAAATCGCTGAATCCGTTCAAGTCCGAGAATCGATGACTCCCGGATTGAGAGAAATGCTGATTCCAGTCGGGCGGCGGCCGAAACTGCTGTCCAGGTCGATAGTCGCGGCCCAGCTGGTCGTAAGTCGCCCGCTTGCTGGGGTCCTTGAGGACCTCATAGGCCTCTTGAACGTCCTTGAACTTGGCCTCGGCGTTCTTCTCCTTGCTGACGTCCGGATGGAATTTGCGGGCGAGCTTGCGGTAGGCACGCTTGATTTCATCTGCGCTTGCGCCGCGCGTCACACCTAAAGTGTCGTAATAGTCCTTGAATTGCATTCCCAACCCTGCATGATGAGCGCCCAGATATTACCCGTGGGCAGCGATGTCCGACCAGCGGTCGGGGGTCGACTGACGGGGCGAGCCGCGCAATCGCACGTCGCATGCTTGAAATCGACTCGCGGCGTCCCGACCATAGTGCTGCGACGTACCATATTGCGGTTGCTTTCGCGAAAGAAAAGGGCTTATGAAGCGCATTTTCTTGTTCATCGTGACCAATCTGGCGGTGCTCGCCGTGCTGAGCATCGCAATTTTCGTCATCGAGCGGGTTTTCGGCGTGCGTTTGCCGCAGAACGGGCTCGGCGGCCTGCTGGTGTTTGCGGCGTTGTTCGGCTTCGGCGGCGCGCTCATCTCGCTGGCGCTGTCCAAGTGGACCGCGAAGCACATGATGGGCGTGCGCGTCATCGATACGCCGCAGTCGGAAACCGAGCGCTGGCTCGTGGAGACGGTGGCGCGGCTCGCCGGGCAAGCGCGCATCGGCATGCCGGAGGTCGGCATATTCGACGCCGCGGAGATGAACGCGTTCGCCACAGGTGCGCGGCGCAACGCCGCGCTCGTCGCGGTCAGCACCGGATTGCTGCAAGGGATGTCGCGGCCCCAGGTCGAGGCGGTGCTGGGTCATGAGATCACTCACGTGTCGAACGGCGATATGGTCACCCTGGCCCTGCTGCAGGGCGTGCTCAACACCTTCGTGATCTTCCTCGCGCGGATTATCGGCGGCTTGGTGGATCGCGCGATATTCAGGAACGACGACCGCGAGGGGTCGGGCATCGGGTTCTTCTTGACCACGCTCGTGGCGCAAATCGTACTCGGCATCTTGGCGAGCATGATCGTGAGCTGGTACTCGCGGCAGCGCGAATTCCGCGCCGACCGCGGCGGCGCCGACCTCGTCGGCACCGGCGGGATGATCGGCGCGCTCGAGGCGCTGAAGCGCAGCCAGGGCGCGCCCATGCCGCCGCAGATGCAAGCGTTCGGCATCAACACCGGCGAAAGCGGGGGATTCGCACGCTTGTTCATGAGCCATCCCCCCTTGGATGAACGCATCGCGGCGCTCCGAGCCGCCACAGGCACTTGAGCGCGGCGCGCCCGAGCAACCCATTACCTCTATCAGGAATTCGAGATGACAACGGAAAATGAAGTATTGCTCACACCCACGGCCGAGCGAGTCAGCCGTGAGCTGTCGCGCTGGTTCGACCACAGCGACTTCGCGACCCGGCCGAAGGACCCGCCGGCGGCCAAGGATGCGTCCCGACGGATCGATTGGGCGCGGGTCACGCCCTTCTTGCTGATGCACGCGGCGTGCTTCGCGGTGATCTGGGTGGGCTTCAGCTGGGTGGCGCTGACGGTCACCGGGGCGCTTTACCTGGTGCGCATGTTCGCGATTACCGGGTTCTACCACCGCTACTTCTCGCATCGCACCTTCAAGACCTCGCGCGTCGGCCAGTTCATCTTTGGTTTGCTCGGCGCGTCCGCCGTGCAGCGCGGACCGATCTGGTGGGCCGCGCACCATCGCCATCACCACGTGTATTCGGACAAGCCCGAGGATGTGCATTCTCCGGTGCAGCACGGCTTCTTCTGGAGTCACATGGGATGGTTCATGTCCCACAAGCACTTCGCGGCGGATCTGTCCCGGGTCAAGGATCTGCTCAAGTACCCGGAGCTTCGTTTCCTGGACCGCTATGACATCGCCGTACCCGTCGCCTTGGGTTTCGGTGTCTTCCTGCTCGGGGTGCTGCTCGGGCACTTCGCGCCGAGCCTGCACACCAGCGGGTGGCAGATGCTGGTGTGGGGTTTCTTCGTTTCGACGGTCGCGGTCTATCACGGCACCTATACCATCAACTCCCTGTCGCACGTGTTCGGCCGCCAGCGCTACAAAACCGGCGACGCCAGCCGCAACAACCCATGGCTCGCCCTCATCACCTTGGGCGAGGGATGGCACAACAACCACCACCACTATCCTGCCTCGGTGCGCCAGGGTTTCTATTGGTGGGAGTTCGACATCACGTTCTACATGCTGAAGCTGATGTCGTTCCTTGGGCTCATCTGGGACTTGAAGCCGGTGCCCGCAGCGATCCGCGAAGGCGGCGGCAAGCGGTTCTGAGAGCCGCGCTGCGATCGCAACCGTCGATGGCGCAGCCGAACGTCGATGCCGCAGCCTCCTAGACCGGGAACCCTGGCGGAACTGAAATCGGCCGTTGGCGAGGGCGGCTGGCTCGACCCATCTTTCGATCTATCGGCCTATACGGTGGACTTTCGCCGCTTGTATCGGGGCGCGACGCCTCTGGTGCTGATGCCGCGCGAGGTCGCTCAAGTCGCGCGGATCCTGTCCATTTGCGATCGCGACGGGCTCGCGGTGGTGCCGTACGGGGGCAATACGAGCTATTGCGGCGGCGCGACTCCCGACGAGTCGGGCTCGCAGATCGTGCTGTCGATGCGGCGGCTCAATCGGGTGCGGCGCATCGACGCGGACGACTACTCCATGGTCGTGGAGGCCGGCTGCACCCTCGCGGAGGTGCATGCCGCGGCACAATCGAAGGACCGGCTTTTCCCCTTGAGCCTCGGATCGCAAGGCACCGCGCAGATCGGCGGCAATTTGTCGACCAATGCCGGCGGCACCGCGGTGCTGCGCTATGGAATGATGCGCGATCTGGTGCTCGGCCTCGAGGTCGTGCTCGCGGACGGCCGCGTGATGTCCAGCCTCAGGAGCTTGCGCAAGGACAATACCGGATACGACGTGAAATCCCTGTTCATCGGCGCCGAGGGCACGCTCGGCGTGATCACCGCGGCGTGCTTGAAGCTCTTTCCGAAACCCGGCGACATCGCGACGGCGCTCGTCGGCCTCGAGACCCCGCAGCATGCGCTCGAGCTCCTGGGACATTTGCGCCGCACGGCGGGCGAGGGGCTCACCGCATTCGAGCTCATGCCGCGGATCGCCGTTGAGCTCACGGTGAAGCACATCCCGGGCGTCGCCAATCCGCTGGACCACAACGCCCCGTGGTACGCGCTGGTCGAGCTCTCCGCGCCGAATCCCGCCGAGCGTCTGGCCGGCGTCCTCGCCGAAAGCCTGCAGGAAGCCGCCGAGCGCTCCCTCCTGAAAGACGCCTCGATCGCGAGCTCGCTGTCGCAATCGCAGGCCATGTGGAAACTGCGCGAATCGGTCCCCGAGGCGCAACGCCATCACGGCGCGAGCCTCAAGCACGACGTCTCGGTGCCGATCTCGAAGGTCCCGGAGCTCATCGAGCGCGGATCCGCACTGGTTCGCCGGCTGGTGCCGGAGGGCGAGGTGGTGAGCTATGGGCACATGGGCGACGGCAACCTGCACTTCAATGTGAGCCAGCGGCCGGAAGCGCAAAGCGCGGCCTTTCTCGCGCGCGCCGCGCCGCTCGAGACCGCCATTTTCGACCTGGTCGAGAGTCTCGGCGGCAGCATCAGCGCCGAGCACGGCATCGGACGCCTGAAGGCGGCGGAATTCGCCGAGCGCGCGGATCCGGTGGAGCTTGCGGCGATGCGCGCGCTCAAGGCGGCGCTCGATCCGAAGGGCATCATGAATCCCGGCAAAGTGCTGGCGTAGGCGGCCTTCAGCTCACGGCATGCGCACGCTCACGCTCCCGGTCCGCACCTCCCGGCTCAATCTTCGGGATTTCGTGCAAGGTGACTTCGGCGCGATTCACGCCTACTCCTCCGACCCGCGCGTGACGCGCTATCTGTTCTTCGGTCCGCGGAACGAGGACAGCACGGGCGAGTATCTCGACGGGCTGCTCGCCTCGCAGCGCGAGGTGCCGCGTACACGCTTCGAGCTCGCGGTCGAGGAGATCGCCTCCGGCCGGCTCATTGGGGCCTGCGACCTGTCGATGATCGAGCGCGACGTGGTCGATCTCGGTTACATGCTGGGTACCCCCGACTGGGGCAAGGGCTACGCGACCGAAATCGCCCTCGCGCTCATCGACGCGGCGTTTTACGATCTGCGGGCCGAGCGCGTGATCTCCACGGTGGATGTGAACAACAGGGGCTCGATTCGCGTTCTGGAGAAAATCGGCATGCGTTGGGAAGCCGTGTTCCGCAAGCACCGGCGCGCCAAGAATCGCTGGTGGGATTGCCACTTGTACGTCCTGCCGCGCGCCGTCTGGGAAGCGTCGCATTGAGCTGCCCGCTATCCCGCTGACCGAGCGGGGTCAGGACCCGCGAATGGGGGACTAGTCGTCCTCGTCGGACTTCGCCTGCTCGCGCGCGCGCTTCGCGGTCCGCTTCAGCACATCCTCGCCCGGCATCCCGGCATTGCGGCTCGAGCGCAAAGTGAGCAGAAGACCCAGGATGAGCGCAACGACAGCGGCGACGATCAAAAGGGCTCTCATCGCGCGCTCCCGTGCCGCCTCATGTTCCGGACTCCGGCGTACGGTGAACCACGCGCAGCAATCCTTCCTGGGAAGTGCTCGCCACCAGCCGTCCGCCGCGGTCGAAGACACTGCCGCGTGCGAAGCCGCGGGCTCCCGATGCGCTCGGGCTGTCCGTCGAATACAGGAGCCATTCGTCCACGCGCACTCGTCGGTGAAACCACATGGCGTGATCGATGCTTGCAATCGTCAGGTGGGTCTCCGGATGCGGAAGGCCGTGCGCGAGCATCGCGGTGTCGAGCAAATTGAAGTCGGACACGTAAGCGAGCATGCAGCGGTGCAGGGCATCCTCGTCCGGCAGCCTGCCGATGGCGCGAAACCAGATGTTTCTCTGCGGCGAAGACGGCGGCGGCGCTGGGGTGGGCTCTCGGGCGGGATTCATCGCCCGCAAAATAATCGGCGGATGGACCGGGCGGAACTCGAACGGGCGCTTTTGCTCCATCACCCGGCGCATGCCCGGCGGCAGTTTCGGAAGCACGTCCTTGAGGTGGGTCTCGAGATCAGGCAGTTCCTCGGGCGCCGGCACCTGCGGCATGGCGAGCTGGTGCTCCAATCCGCTCTCGGGCGCTTGAAACGACGCGGACATGTTGAATATCTGCTCGCCATGCTGAATCGCGACGACGCGGCGGGTGGAGAAGTGATTGCCGTCGCGAGCACGGTCGACCTCATAGACGATGGGCGAGTTGACGTCCCCGCGGCGCAGAAAGTAGGCGTGCAGCGAGTGCGCGGCGCGCCCTTCGACCGTCGCGCTCGCCGCCACCAAAGCTTGCCCCAGCACTTGTCCGCCGAACACCTGGGGGCTGCCGATGTCGCGGCTCTCTCCGCGAAATAGGTTGAGCTCCAGGCGCTCGAGCGTCATGACCTTGATGAGATCCTCGAGCAGCTGGTCCATGGGTGCGTCAGTGCGAGCCGTGTGCGGGAGAGTCCGGGGCGACACCGAGCCGCTTCTGCATGATCGGACTCGTGGTGGTGTACTGCAGGAACTGCCGCTTCTGCGGATAGAGGTGGTGCTGAATTCCGAACGCGGCAAGCGCCGCCTCGTGAAAGCCGCTGAGGATCAGCTTCTTCTTGCCCGGGTAGGTGTTGATATCGCCGACCGCGAACACCCCGGGCACGCTCGTCTGGAACCTCTCGGTGTCAACCTGCAGCGCCTTTTTCTCCAGAGCCAGTCCCCAGGCGGCGATCGGTCCGAGCTTCGGGTGCAGCCCGAAGAACACCAGCAACCGCTCGGCGGGCAGCGCGTGCACGCTGCCATCGGGCGAGCGCACGTTGACGCCGCGCAGCGCGCCGCCCTCCACCAGCAGCGAGTGCGGCAGCGCCTCGTAGCAGCGCATGCGCCCGGCATCCACGTGCTCACGCATGCGCGCCACCGAGGCGGGC
>JBEKVP010000139.1:0-6463 GCA_049513935.1 Steroidobacteraceae bacterium | reverse complement strand
CAGGATCCTGATTATTGGGGGCGCCGGCGAGCCGCCGCCGGCGGTCTCGGCGCCGCATCGCTGCTGCTGGCGGTGACCATCATCGTGGCGGGTCGGTGGATCGCATACATCTGAGCGCCGGGACTCGCTCCCGCAACAGGCCCGCAGAGAAATAATGACTATCAAAGATCTATGCCAGTGGCTCCAGGACTTGAGTTTTCCGACCGACATCCGGGAATCCGACTGGTTGTTTCCGACCATCGAGACCGTGCACGTGCTCGCACTCGTGCTGGTCGTCGGCTCCATTCTCATGGTCGATCTGCGCTTGCTCGGGATCGTGAATCGCGAGCGCTCGGTGCGCTCGGTTGCCGCCGAGCGGTTGCCGGTGACGTGGTCCGCCTTCCTGGTGGCGGCGGTCGCCGGCTCGTTCCTGTTCTCATCGAAAGCGGTGACCTACTACAATGACTTTCCGTTCCGGCTGAAGATGGTTTGTCTCGTGCTCGCCGGAATCAACATGGCGTGGTTTCACGCGCTCACCTACCGGCGGGTCGCGGAATGGGATCGAGGTCCGCCGCCGCCGGCCGCCCGCATCGCGGGTGGAATTTCCCTGATGCTGTGGGTCGCCATTGTCGGAGCGGGCCGGTGGGTCGGCTTCACGACCTAGCGGCCGGTGCAGGCGGCGGGGATCCCATGGGCGTGGGCTGATGCGTTCGATCGCGAGCGCGCTCGCGCTCGGCTTGAGTCTCGCATTGGCCTCGCCCCTTAGCCCGGCGGCCGGCACCTGGGGAGGCTCCGTCGCGCTCACCAGCGACTACTTCGTTCGCGGCATTACCCGCACCAACGATCAGGCGGCGCTGCAACTCGACCTGCACTACGCGGACAGCTCGGGAATCATCGCCGGTGTCTTCGCCTCCAACACGCAGATCGATCCGGACCAATCCCGGGACGTCGAGCTCGACGGCTACTTGGGGTTCGTCTGGACGGGGAGCGGGGACTGGCACGGCCGGGTGCTCGGCGGCTATTACGCTTACCCCTGGAACGAGGATGGCTCCAGCTACAACTACGCGGAACTGGATCTCGACCTGGGATACCAGGAATGGCTCGATGTGGGGGTGTCCTACTCGCCTGATGCACCGCGTTACCTCTTCGACCGCGGCCTGGTCGGGGTCTCGGCCGAGTCGCTGGAGCTGAATCTCCAGCATCGGGTGATCGGCAAGCTGTCGGCGGCCTCGGGTATCGGCTACTACTACTGGGGGGGTCCCGGCGGGACTGGCTACGTTTACTGGAGCGTCGGCGCGTCCTATGACCTCGCGCCGGTGACGCTGGCAGTGTCTTATGTCGATACCGGAGCGGGCGCCAAGAAGTTATTCTATGATGAGGCTGCGACGGGGCGTTTCACCGCAACCGTCATTTGGCGTTTTTAGCCTGCCGCATCATGGGGTTAGCCGATGCAACTCTTTCGGATGCTGCGGGTACTCACGCGAGATTCCTAAAGATTCATCAGGAGCCGCAACCGTCCATGAGCCTAGCCGTCAAGAACAGCCCCAAAGAAAGCGACGGCGATCTGTTGGCCGCGATCGGGACGGGTGATCGCCGTGCGCTGGAGGAGCTCTACCTCGGCTACCACCGGCGCCTCGCTCGCTTTTTATCGCGCTTCACGCCGCGCTACGAAAACGTGGAGGAGATCATCAACGACACGTTCTTGGTCGTCTGGCAAAGAGCGAAGGACTTTCGCAGCGCCTCGCTGGTGTCCACCTGGATCTTCGGCATCGCCTACCGCACGGCGCTGAAATCGCTGCGCCGGCAGAAGAACCACTCGGCCGCGCGCAGCCTCGATGAATTCCCGGAGCAAACCGTCGACCCGGTCTCCGAAACCGAGGTCAAGGACTGGTTGTCTCAGGGACTCGATCAGCTGCCCCCCGAGCAACGCCTGACCATCGAGCTCGCCTATCGCATGGGACATTCGCTCGAGGAAATTGCGGCCATAACCGACGCCCCGGTCGGAACCGTCAAGGCGCGCATGTACCACGCGCGCGCGAAGCTGCGCCATTATCTTCCGGCGCTCGGCGGCGGCGCGAGCGAAGCGTGCCCGAGCGGCGAATTATGAACCGGCGGGGTATCGCGGATCTCTTTCCCTGGTACCTGAACGGTACGCTCGGCGGCCGTGAGCGGCAGCGGGTCGATGGGCACGTTCAAGAGTGCAGCACATGCCGCGATGAACTCGCGATGGAACGCCGCATTTATGAGGAAATGGCGGTCGAGCCGCGTGTCGAGTACATGCCGGCCCCCTCGCTCAAACGTCTGCAGGCGGCGATCAGCGGTCCGGGCGCCGAGCACACACCATCGCGGCCGGCCCGGGTGCGCCGGCTGCCGCCATGGACCGGGCTGGCTGCAGCATCTATCGTGGCCGCGGCGGCGGCCGTCGCCTTTCTGACTGCCGATCGCTGGGGACATTCGCGCGGGCCCGACTATCACACCGTCACGACGTCGACCGCGCGCCCGCAGGATGAGGTCATCCGCGCGGTGTTTGCCCCCACCATCACGCTGGTCGATCTGCAGCGCATCCTGGCCGAGGCGCAGCTTCGAATCATCTCGGGTCCCACCGAGGCGGGCGTCTACTCTTTGGCCGCGACGTCCCGTCGACCGGTGAGCGCCTCGCTCGCGCTGCTGCGCAACCACTCGGGGGTCCGCTTTGCGGAGAGTACGCAGCTCGAGCAGCCGGCGTACTTTCGGGACGCATCGCCTCGCGAGTCTCTGTGAGGCCCTGGGCCGCCATCGCGCTTGGCGCCGTGCTCGCGAGCGCATGCGCTGCTCCGCCGGCGCGCATCGACTCGAGGGCGCTCCCCAATGCCGCGCCCGAGCGCGCGGAGCGCTTCATCATCGCGGCGGTCGACAATCCTCCCGCGGATCTCATAACACGCGCCGGCAGCACGCCGCGCGGCTACGAGGCGGTCGCCGCGTACGGCCCCGGCGCGAGCGCGCGCAAGGTGATGCGCGCCCTGGAGGATGATTACGGCCTGCGCGAGGTGAATGCATGGCCGATCGAGCCGCTGCACATCCATTGCGCGGTCCTGCGGCTGCCCGATGGCGCCGACCGCGCGGCGTTGCTCGAGACGCTGTCCCGCGACAAGCGCGTCCGGCTCGCGCAGCCCCTCCAGACCTTCGCTACCCGCTCCGCCGGGTACGACGATCCGTACCTCGAGCTGCAGCGGGGATTTTGGCAGATGCGGGTCGATGAGGCGCACCCCTGGTCGCGGGGCGAGGGCGTGAGGGTTGCCATCATCGATACCGGCGTCGACACCGAGCATCCGGACCTTGCGCGCAGCATTGCGGGTGCCGCCAATTTCGTTGATTCCGATGCACGGCAATTCCGCAGCGATCGGCACGGCACGGAGGTTGCCGGCGTGATCGCCGCAGTCGCCAATAATCACGAGGGCATCGTCGGCGTCGCACCCGAGGCGCGGCTCCTCGTATTCAAGGCGTGCTGGCAGGCGCGCGCCGATGCCGACGCAGCGAGTTGCAACTCGTTCACCTTGGCCCGCGCCTTGGTCGCAGCGTTCGATGCGCACGCTCAAGTGGTCAATCTGAGTCTCGCGGGCCCGGAGGATCCGCTGCTCACGGGGCTCATCCGCGAAGGATTGCGCCGCGGAATCCTGTTCGTCGGCGCAGCCTCATCGCAGACGGCCGACGGCCAGCAGGGACTCCTGCATAAAGCCGGCGTCATCGAGGTCCGGAGCTCGGAGGCTCCGTCGGCCGGGGGCTTCGCCCTGTCCGCGCCGGGCCGTGAGATTGTGACGCTCTTGCCGGGAGGGCACTATGACTTCGCTTCGGGCGATTCGATCGCCACCGCGCAGGTCACCGGCGTGGTTGCGCTGCTGCTCGAGAAGAACCATGCGCTCACCACCGCCGCTGCGCTGAAGCTCCTGCGCGATACCAGCGCGCCCGCCGATGCCGCGCGCGGCGACAGCGGGCACGTCGATGCATGCGCCGCGATCGTTGCGCTCATGGGCCGCGGCACCTGCATGGACGCGGATCCCGACTCGCGGCTGGCCGAGAAATCCGGCATTCTCGGTACACTGCATTAAACCGGCTGCGCTGCATCTGGCACTCACCTTGGGGCCCTCGGGAGAATCGTAATTTGGCCGTTCCTTCATTTGCCGTTCCGCTGCCGCATCGGCGATTGCCGGTGCTGACGCTCTATTTGACAGATCGCTGCAACTCGCGCTGCATCACGTGCGATTACTGGCGGCACGGCGGCATCGATCTTTCGCCGGCCGCGGTCGATGCGCTGCTGCCGGAGCTCAAGGAGCTCGGGACCGAGCTGGTGCTGCTTTCGGGCGGCGAGCCGCTGCTCAATCCCGAGTGGGCCAAGATCGCCGAGCGGTTGAAGTCGGCTGGCCTCGAGGTCTGGCTGCTGACCTCCGGCCTGTCGCTCGCCAAGCACGCGCGCCGCGCGGCCGAGATCTTCGCCGCCATCACCGTCTCCTTGGATGGGACGGATCGCGAGACCTACGCCGCAATTCGCGGCCTGGATGCGTTCGACAAGGTATGCGAGGGAGTGCGGGCGGCGGCGGGCGCAGTGCCGCTCAATCTGCGCGTCACCGTGCAGCGCGCAAACTACCGGCAGCTTCCCGCCTTCGTCGACCTGGCGCGTACCTTGGGCGCGCGTCAGGTTTCGTTTCTGGCGGTCGACGTGGTCAATGCGCATGCCTTCGGACGCGCCAGCGCTGCCAGCGCTGCCAGCGCTGCCAGCGCCGAGCCCGCGCTTGGCGCCGAGGACTTGCCCGAGCTCGAGCGGATCATCGGGCGCATGGAGCGCGATTACGCCGCGGAGTTCCGCTCGGGTTTCATCGCCGAGAGTCCGCTGAAGCTGCGGCGGATCCTCCAGTACTTCGGCGCTCTTCGGGGGCGCGGCGGGTATCCCGAGGTGCGCTGCAATGCACCGGAGTTCTCAGCGGTGGTCGATGCCCGCGGCGGCGTCCAGCCCTGCTACTTCATCCGAGGGCCAGAGCCCGCGTCCGGCGATGAGGGTCTTCGCGCCCGCCTCGAGAGCGGGCCAATGTCCAAATTGCGCGCGGACATCCGCAGCGGCATGCGCGCCGAATGCAAGACCTGCGTCTGCTCCATGTGGCGGGAGCTCGCGTGACGGCGTGTACTGCCGCACCCGCCGGCCGCCGGCGCATCAAGGTCGTGCTCTACAATCCGACGGCGGTGTTTTACACCATGCCGCTTGCGCTCCTCGCGATCGGCTCCGAGCTCGATCCGGCGCTCTACGAGGTCGTGATCGTCGATGCGCGCATCGATCCTGACGCGGAGCGCACCGTGCTCTCGCACATCGGCGAAGCGGTGTGTCTCGGCGTGACCGTGCTCACCGGCGCGCCGATCTCGGATGCCCTACGGATCTCGCGCTCGGCCAAGCAGGCACGTCCCGACCTGCCCGTCGTGTGGGGCGGCTGGCATCCCTCGATGTTCGCGCGCGAATGCTTGAGCGACCCCTCGGTCGACGTGACGGTGCGCGCACAGGGTGAAGAGACTTTTGTCGAGATCGTGCAGCGCTTGTCGGAGGGCCGCTCTCTCGAGGGCTGCGCGGGTTGCACGGTGAAGCTCGCCGACGGGCGCATTCACGAGAATCCCGCCCGGCCGCTCGCGCCGGTCGACAAGTTCCGGGCGCATGACTATGCGTTGATCCCGGTGGAGCGCTACTACGAGCTCAAGGGCAAGCGCCAGCTCGACTACATCTCCTCGCAGGGCTGCAACTTCCGTTGCGCGTTCTGCTCGGATCCGTTCGTCTATGGCCGCAAGTGGGTGGGGCTCGAGCCCGTGCGCATGGCGCTCCGCCTCAAGGAGCTCTGGGACCGCTATCACTTCGACGACGTGAATTTTCAGGACGAGACCTTTTTCACCAAAGCTAATCGGGTCGACGCGCTCGCAGAGCGGATCATCGCGTCCGGGATGAAAATCACCTGGGCCGCCACCATGCGCGCCGACCAGGGAATCAGGCTGCCGCCGGAGGTGTGGGCACGCTGCAAGCAATCCGGCCTGCGCCGCCTGCTGGTCGGCGTGGAGTCGGGCTCCAACGAGATGATGAAGCGCATCAAAAAAGACATCAAGATCGAGCAGGTATTCGAGACGGCGGAGAAGATGCGCTCGCTCGGCATCGCCGGGCATTTTCCGTTCATCGTCGGCTTCCCGGACGAGAGCGATGAGAGCGTACGGCTGAGCCTCGAGTGCGCCAAGAAGCTGCGCTCGATGAGTCCCGACTTTCTGACGCCGATCTACTACTTCAAGCCTTATCCGGGCAGTGCGCTGGTCATCGAGGCGGTCGAGCGCGGCTACCGCCTGCCGCAGACGCTCGAGGCGTGGTCCCAGTTCGACTTCGTCGCCGGCGACCCGGGTCCGTGGGTGTCGGCCGAGAAGTTCGAGCTCATCGAGCGGTTCAAGTTCTTCCAGGAGCTTGCCTGGAAACCGGTGTCGCGCAGTAAGC
>JBEKVP010000138.1:0-6526 GCA_049513935.1 Steroidobacteraceae bacterium | reverse complement strand
TCGATGAAAAATGATGTTCCTCGGGATTGATCGCGTGTCTCGCACTCGATTCTGTCATCAAAACGAAATAGACAAAACCCCCGCCCCGAAAATGCCCGCGGCCAGCTCTCGCTGGCAGCCCCTTCATGTACACGGTGTGGCAGGTGCCGATTTACGGTAACTTGTGGGCCGTCATTGATCCCGCACTGGACGGGGACGGTGGGAGTGAGCCATGCATTCTGATTCGAGCAATCGCGGGCGAAGCTCGTGGTTCGCGGCAGCCGTCGCGCTCCTCTCGTGGGCGTCGCTCCTCTCGTGGGCGTCGTTCACATCCGCGGCCCCGACCGCCGCGCCGGGTGCCGCACTGTCCATCCGAGTCGATGACCCCTGGATCCGTTGGCTGCCCGCCGGCGTGCCGGCCGCCGGCTATTTCACGCTCATCAACACGGGCGATGAGTCCGTCGCGCTGATCGCGGCCGTGAGCGCCGACTTTCGCGACGTGAGCATTCATCGCAGCGTCGAGCGGGGAGGAGTCATGCAGATGGAGGAGGCCAGGGAGATCATCGTCGATCCGCACTCGCGTCTCGAACTCGCCGCAAAGGGTTACCATTTGATGCTGATGAATCCAATACGGCCGATCGAATCGGAAAAGCGAATCCCGATCACGTTGCGCTTTCGCGACGGTACCTCGCTCACGGTGCCTTTCGAGGTGCGCAAGCCGGGAGCGGGCTCATGAGGCGAGCGGCTGACCGCGCGCGCCAGGCGCCTTGCGCCTCATGGCATGCTGCAGGACACTAACGCGCAGCGGAATCCACGGCAGGAAACGTAAGTGCAGACATCCCGACGGGCTCATCGCGCCATTCTTTGCGCCGTCTCGGCGCTCGCCCTCGCGGGCGGCGGCGACTCGCAGGGTGCCGCCGAAACGCTGCAATACCCCGAAGCGCTGCGAGGCGCGCAGGTCGACGATTATCACGGCACGAAAGTCGCCGACCCCTACCGCTCGCTCGAGAACATCGACTCGAAGGACACGCGCAACTGGGTCGCCGCCGAGGATCAGTTGAGCCGGGAGTTCCTCGACTCGATCCCCGGACGCTCATCGCTCGAAGAGCGCTTGCGCAACGTCTGGAATTTCGAGCGCTGGAGCGCGCCGGTACGCTACGGCAAGACTTGGCTGTACACGCACAACGACGGGCTGCAGAATCAATCGGTCGTGTTCGTGAGCTCCGATCTCTCGGGGCCGGCCCGCATGCTGATCGATCCGAATACGCTGTCCGGGGACGGCACGGTGGCGCTGCGCGAGATGGCGATGAGCGCCGACGGCAGCCTGCTTGCGTATGCAGTGTCGGATGCCGGCTCGGACTGGCAGGTTTGGCACGTGCGCGATGTGGCGACGGGCAAGGATCTTCCCGACAAGCTCGAATGGTCCAAGTTCGGCGGCGCGAGCTGGCGCAGGGACAACACGGGCTTCTATTACACGAGCTACGATCCGCCAAAACCCGGCTTGGGACTGAAAAGCGCGAACGAGTACCTCAAGCTTAACTTTCACCGGCTCGGAACCCCGCAATCGGCCGATGCCTTGGTGTACGCGCGCACCGACAATCCCGACTGGTTCATCGCGAGCGACGTCACAGACGACGGCCGCTACCTCGTGATCCAGGCGTCCCTCGGCACGGACGAGCGCAATCTGGTCGCGATCCAGGACTTGTCGCGGCCGAACGCCTCGGTCGCCCCCGTCATCCCCTCTCCCACCGCGACGTACGAAGTGGTTGGCAACATCGGCACGATGCTCCTGGTGCGCACCGACGACGCTGCGCCGCGCTACCGTGTGGTCGGCATCGACCTCGCGCATCCCGATCCCGCTCATTGGCGCACGATCGTCCCCGAAGGCCCGGACACGCTGAACTTCGCCAGTCTCGTGGGCGATGAACTCATCGTGCATCGGCTGAAGGATGCACACAGCGCGGTACAACGCTACACGCCGCAGGGCCGGCTCCTCGGCGATGTCGAGCTGCCAGGATTGGGCACTGTGTCGGGCTTCCAGGGCCACTCGGACGATACCCACGTCTACTACCAGTACAGCAGCTTCACCACCCCGCCCTCCGTGTATCGCCTGGAGCTTGCGACAGGCCATGTTGCGCTCTGGCGCGCCCCGACCCTCAACGGCTTCATTCCCGCGCAGTTCGAGACGCAGCAGGTCTTCTACCCGAGCAAGGACGGGACGCGCATCCCGTTGTTCATTACGGCGCGCAAGGGAACGCAGCTCACGGGCGACAACCCCACGATCTTGTACGGCTACGGCGGATTCAACACGCCCATCACACCGGGATTCTCGGCGATCGTCGCCGCATGGGTACAGATGGGCGGCGTCTATGCGGTGGCCAACCTGCGCGGCGGCGGGGAGTACGGCCGTGCGTGGCACGAGGCCGGCATGAAAACCCACAAGCAAAACGTCTTCGACGATTTCATCGCCGCCGCACAGTATCTCCGCGACATGCGCTGGACCAGTCCGAAGCGTCTAGCCTTGTTCGGCCGATCGAACGGCGGGCTGCTCATCGGTGCGGTCGAAGATGAGCGCCCCGACATCGCCGCCGCGGCCGTCGCACAGGTGGGCGTGATGGACATGCTCAGGTTCCGCGAGTTCACCGTAGGCAGGGCGTGGGAGTCGGACTATGGGTCCGTCGCGGATCCGCAAGAATTTCGAGCGCTCTATGCCTACTCGCCCTATCACAACGTGCGCAGCGGGGTCGATTACCCGGCAACACTCATCATGACCGGCGACCACGATGATCGGGTCTTCCCCGCGCACAGTTTCAAGTTCGCGGCCGCCATGCAGCACGCCGACCCGCAAGGCCGGCCGATCCTGCTGCGCGTCGAGACTCGCGCCGGACACGGCCAGGGTTTGCCGACGGCGAAGCTCATCGGTCAAGTGGTCGATATGTTCGCTTTCGTGCTGCGCGCCTTCGGCATCGACGAACCGGCAGCGGCCGCGGCGGCACGATCGATGGCCAAGCCGCATTGAGCGATGCGACAACCCTGGTAGAGTATGCACGCCTCGGCAGTGACGGTGGGCGCATACCACGGTGCGATTTAACGGTGGATGTACCGCCGGGCTGACGACAATGAAGGAGCATTCTCATGAATCACGCATCTCGATCGGGGCGCTTCGCGGCCGTCCTGGCAGCGCTCTCGCTGACCTTGAGCGCGCTGGCGGCAGCGCCGGATGCTGCCCTCACGGCGGCGGTCGCTGATCCCGGCCGCACCGCCAGCTTCGTTGCGCGCGACAAGGCTCGGCACCCGGTCGAGGAGCTGACGTTCTTCGGACTGAAGCCCAACATGACCGTGGTCGAGCTTTGGCCGGGCGGAGGGTATTGGACCGAGATCCTCGGGCCGTACCTCGCCAAGAATGGGACCTACTATGTCGCACTCGAGGTGGCTCACGACGATGAAAGTACGCAGTCGGCTGCGCACTGGCGCACGCGGGTGGCCGCCGAGAAGGACCGCCTCGGCACGCTTCACGAGACCCAGCTCGGCGCCGGACATTACGACATCGCGCCGCCAGGGTCCGCCGACATGGTGCTGACGTTTCGTAACCTGCACAACTGGATGGATGAAGGGTATGCGGACGAAGCGCTTGCCGCGGTCTTCAAGGCCCTGAAGCCCGGCGGCATTCTCGGGATCGAGGAGCATCGCGGCCGGACCGACAAACCCCAGGATCCGAAGGCGGCAAGCGGATACGTGCGCGAGGATTACGCGATCGCGCTCGCCAAGAAGGCGGGGTTCGAGCTCGCGGGCAAATCCGAGATCGATGCAAACCCGAAGGATACGAAGGACTGGGTGGACGGCGTCTGGACGTTGCCCCCGACTCTATCGCAGGGCGAGAAGGACCGCGCCAAGTACGTAGCCATTGGCGAGGCCGATAACTTCGTGCTCAAGTTCAAGAAGCCGCAATAACGCGGCCGGGGGAGCGCCGGCCCCGAGCCCTAGACCTCGGGACCGATGACGATGGGAGATCCGTCGCTGAATCGCGAGATGCGGAACGGTGAGGGATCGACGGACGGGGTTTGCCCGGTCGCAAGATCCGCGGCGAGCCGACCTGCGCCGGGACCGATGCCGAATCCGTGACCGGAGAACCCGGTGGCTACCGTGAGACCCGGCAAGGTGCCGACCGGTCCGATGTACGGCACGACATCGGGTGTGACATCGATGTATCCGGCCCATTGCTGCACGATGGGAACCTCGCGAAACTGCGGATATAGCCGAACCATCGCGTCCCACGCCTCCCGGTTCAACGCCCGGTTCGGTGCGGGATCCAAGACCCGAGTCTTCTCGAACGGACTCGGCCGGTCGAGCGGCCAGCGGCGCGGCCCGAGCAACTCGCGCCAAGATTGAGAGTCGAACCGGGGCTTCATGGCCGATACCTCCTTGCGGATGGTCGGCGTGTACTCACGCAGATATCGCAGCGAATCGGGAACCAAGGGTACGACGTAGCCCGTCCCTCGGGCGATGGTGTAACCGCCATCGGCGCGCTTGCGGTAACCCAGATCGTCCATGTACGTGCAGGCTTCCGGACCGCCCTCGAGCGGCGCGGTGCGCATCACCGAAGATAGCACCTTGAGCTGCGGCAGGCGGACGCCGAGACTCGCGCAAAATAGGCTCGTCCAAGCGCCGCCGGCCAAGATCACTGCCTCGCACGCGATCGTGCCGCGCTCCGTGACCACCGCGCTCACGCCGCCGGCACTGCGGTCGAGTCCGCGCACGGCACAGTGCGCGAGAATGACTGCGCCCATGCGCTGCGCCGCGCGGGCAATGGCCGGGGCCGCCTTCTGCGGCTCGGCGCAGCCGTCGCTGGGCACGTGCAAGGCGCAGCGAAAATCGCGGCGCGCCCCGGGCATCAGCCGCTTGAGATCCTCGCCGCGGACCATGCGTGCGCCGATGTCGAAGGGACGGGCCATCGCGAGCCAGGCCTCGAAGCGCGTTTCGTCCGCTTCGGACTCGCCGACATACATGACGCCGCATTCACGAAACCCGGTCGCGCTGCTCGTGAGTCGGTCCATATCGCGCCACAGCCGCAGGCTCTCGACGATGAGCGGCATCTCCCGCTCGTCGCGGCCGGCTTGGCGGCACCAACCCCAATTGCGGCTCGACTGCTCGCACGCGATGTAAGCCTTCTCGCAGAGCACGACGGAGATCCCGCGTGCGGCGAGCGCCAGCGCGGCCGATGAGCCTATGATGCCGCCGCCGATCACGGCGACGCTCGTGGACCGCGGTATCGCTTCGTCCGGTGCAACGGAATCGACGTAAGGACCCATGAAAACTCTCGCGTGCAAACGTATCATTATACTTACGGGACACCCATGGCCACAGAATCTTCCATCCCCGCCATCGACGTGTCGGCTCTCTTTGGAGGTCCTTCCGCCGAGCGCGACCGGACCGATGAGCTCATCGCCGAGGCGGCTGCGACGGTGGGATTCTTCGTGGCGCAAGGCTTTCCGGCGGGGCTCCCGGTCGATCGGGACTCGCGCGCTCGGCTGCTCCGTCTGTTTCAGTTGCCTCCGCGCGAGACGCGGCCGCTATGGCGCCAAAAGTTCGATCCGTCGCACACGAATGTGTATCGCGGCTGGTTTCCGCCCCAGCGCGGATTTTTGACGAGCAAGGAAGGGATCGATCTGGGGCCCGATGTCGCTTACGGACCTTGCGTCGTCCGAAGCGACGATCCGCTGCGCGAGGCGACGCCGCTTCCCTCGGAGGCCGCTTTGCCGGGCTGGCGGGAGTCGACGGCTCGATATTATCGCGGCATGGTCGAGGTCAGCGAGGCGCTCATGCAATCGATCGCGCGCAGCTTGAAGCTTAAGGAACATTTCTTCGATGCCGCCTTCGACCGCGGGCTCTCGACGTTGCGCCTGCTGCGCTACCCGCCGCGCACCGATACCGAAGAGACCGCCGCGTCCGATCCGAGCGTGTGGGTGACGCATCGGGGCCACCGGTACTACGTGAGCGGCGCGCCGCATGTCGATTCCGGATTTCTCACTCTGCTCGCGCAGGACGGTGTCGAGGGCCTGCAGGCGCGGCATCGCAACGGACAATGGACGGACGTGCCTCCGGCGGAGGGAACTCTGGCGGTGAATTTCGGCAAAGTGCTGGAACGCTGGAGCGCGGGGCGAATCAAGGCGACCGAGCATCGTGTGATTGGCTCCGGGCTCGAGAGGATGTCGGTGCCGTTTTTCTACGAAGCGCGTGCCGACGCGGAGATTCGCCCGCTACCCTTCGATGACGCCCATGCCTTCGAGCCGTTTCTCTACGGCGACTATCTCTGGGCCACCACGACGCAATTCGTGGAGTTCAAGGGCATGGAGTCGCTGCGCACCCCGCTGCGGGTGGCGGCGCGCCTTGAACCTCGCCATTGACGACCCCATAACACCCTGCGATGCCTCCACAACACCCTGCGGCGCGTTCACGCCGCCGCTTTTTGCATCCTCTGTGGCTGGTCACTTCGCTCCCGCTCTACATCGGCTGGCGCCTCATACCGGCCCTCGCATTGGGCCCGCTG